>JBDTTM010000099.1:0-11418 GCA_039930605.1 Bacteroidota bacterium | reverse complement strand
ATTACCGCATCCGACAAGTTATACAATAGCACATTGCACAATACCTTCTCCTGCAGATGAAGAAGTTCGTGAAGATGATTTCGGAAGTTTAATTGATGATGCGCCACAGCAAATCAATCCTGACTATTCAGGATATGAAGAGCAAATCCAGTATGCGTCAAAGGAAAAATTTTATGCTACAGTAAAACAGGATTCTACAATACTGGATGCAGGAACAACAGATGACGTAGAATATGCCAATTTGTATGTCGCACTTGAACAAACCAATATTGCAAAATTGCAGGAGGTAAAATCAATTGTCGACAGCAAAGATTATTCACTTGCGTTGCAGAAATTGCTGGCACTTGCTGATTCAAATGTGATGGAGCACAATAAAAAAATAGCACTGAAGGTTTTCATGGAATCAATTGCAATTGATACAGTTTTGGATTCCGGTCAGGTAGCATTGCTTGAACCCATTTCGCACATGCATCCAATAATTGGTGGTGAGGCTGTGTTCTGGGCTTGCGCTATGCTGGACAAAGATGTAAATAACGATTTGCCGCCACTGCGTAAAGGAGGTATTCCAGATTTTACAACAAATGAATTCAACGTTCGCATCTTTCCGAATCCGGCCGGAGATATTCTTTATATAAACTATCAAAAAGATGCAACTTTGGTGCTTAATATCACCGATATTACAGGCAAAATAGTACTCACAAAAAACCTGGGAAGGAATGCGGATTATGAATCAGTCAACACTGCATCTATGCCGGCTGGATCTTATACCATTAGCGTCCTTGAGAATGGTAAGACCGGATTTACAGATAAATTGATAATTATTCGATAGTTTTGAATTTTATCTTCCTGATTTTAAAATTATGAATCGATACGTATTGTATATTCTTTTGCTGTCACCATTCTTTAGCCTGGCCCAAAACAGGAATTCAATCTGGTGCTTTGGCGATAGTGCCGGAATTGATTTTCGAAATCCCGGAAACCCGGTGCCGATTACCTCTGTAGTCAGGAGTAGATCAAATTGTTCTTCAATTGCTGATACCGGAGGTAACCTGTTATTCTATGTCGCTGATGATACAACATTGTCTGCGCTGGGTGGCCGTGTTTATAACAGGAATCACCAGCAGATGCCACTTGGATGGGGATTGATTACCGCCAACTGGAATCATGAAATGATTATTGTACCCATGCCAGGAAATCCTGATAAATATTACATATTTCATACTTCAACTTCACAGATCTTTGGTATTTACTATTCCATTATTGATATGACTATGGATAATGGATTTGGAGATGTAGCACAGGCAAATATTTGTCTTACTCAGGAAAGCGTGCTTGACGGTGTTGCAGCCGTCAGGCATGCCAACGGCCGGGATTGGTGGCTTATTTATGCCATCAATCAGACCGGAACAGCAACGCATGACAACAAATTTTATATGTATCTGATTACACCGGAAGGAATATCTGCACCTGAAATACTTAATATAGGGGATATATTTCTAACCAATTTAGGTGATTTATCATTTAGCAACGACGGTTCTAAAATGTTGTTCTCTACTATTACCGGATTAATAGAGGTTTTTGATTTCGACCGTTGCTCCGGAATATTTAGCAATGCAACGATTGTGGAACCGGAATATGTTTCTTCCAGGACTATTGCTTCATCAGCTTTATCACCGGATAAGAACCTTGTTTATGTTTCCTCAAATGACTACATCTCGTATTTATATCAATATGATTTGAGGGCGAATCCGATTAGTTCGTCCAGAGATACATTGTGTACTTTTTCTAATCTTCACAATGTAACAGGGATGTTACGATTGGCGCCGGACAATAAAATTTACCTGAGTAATATTTATTATAATTTTATTATTAATCCCTTCCCTTATGCTGATAGCATCTACAATACATATAACATGAACCTCTCTGTCATCAATGCTCCAGATAGTGTGGGCGCAGCCTGCAACTTTCAACCCTATAGTTTCTACCTCGGAGGGAAACGTACATATTTTGGATTGCCCAACAATCCAAACTTTGAACTCGGGCCAGTCCAGGGAAGTGTATGTGATAGTTTAATTTCTGTACAGGAGATTTCCTCCCTGCACGGAAATTTTTCTGTCTTTCCTAATCCTTTCTACAATAAAATCTCATTGCATCCATTTCTGCCAACGAATAAGAAAGTTGCCCTGGAAATTGAAAATGAAACGGGTCAGTTGGTGTTCAACAAAATAATCACATTTGCTGATCAGGAAGTCGATTTATCTTTCCTTCCCCAGGGTATTTATTTCTTACGCTTAACCGGAAATGAATTCTCGGAAGTAAAACGATTAGTCCGATTATAATGTAGTTTTGTTCCCGGATGCTTTGTGTGTCCTGCGAACAATGAATTTTCTGGCTCACATATATTTATCCGGTAACAACGAAAAGTTGATGATCGGAAATTTCATCGCTGATTTTGTAAAAGGAAAAAAGAAGGATGACTATCCGGATGAAATCAGGATAGGAATTGAACTTCATCGGTTCATTGATAATTTTACCGATCACCATGCAGTTGTACTAAACAGCATCCGTAGGATTCATGAAAGACAGGAGAAATATTCAGGAGTTGTAATCGACATCCTTTACGATCATTTTCTCGCTGCAAACTTTTCAGCCTATTCTGAAATTCCACTCCAGGAATTCTCGCAAAGAACCTATGCTGTCCTCAAAGCGAATTGGGAGGTTTTACCGACCGGCGTGCATCATTTTCTCCCATTTATGATTGAACGTAACTGGTTGCTCAATTATGCAACCGTTGATGGGATCGGTCGTGCGCTTACCGGTCTCTCGGGTCGCGTTAAATATGATAATAGAATGGATGAAGCCGTTCAGGATCTGCAGGAAAATTATACGGAACTGGAAGCCGATTTTAAGACTTTTTTCCCTGAACTCGTAAATGGCGTGGCAGAGCGACTCGCTCTTTGATTATCTTTGCTCCCGCATGCTTATTTACCTGAAGGTCAAGCCCAATCAGTCCCGCAGAGCCGGGAACATGGTTGAAAAAGCCGGGGTTGTCTGGCAAATACGGCTAACTGCAGCTGCAATAGACGGAAAGGCAAATGAACAGCTGGTTGAATTCCTTTCAGAAGTCCTTGAGATTTCCAAATCAAAAATAAGATTGAAAAAAGGACAAACTTCAAGGTTAAAATGCCTCGATATTGAAGCTGATGAGGAATTGGTTTATGCAAAACTAGAGGCATCCATCAACAAAACAATGTGAATATAATCAAGCTGCCAAACCCGCTCATCGCTGCATTAAATCTACATTTACAAAAAGGATTAACTCAATCCTGTAATTGATTTTTACAAAAAGAATAATGGCAACTAAAAATACACCCGAACATGGGTACACAGAAGACAGCATTAAATCGCTGGACTGGAAAGAACATATCCGTACACGTCCTGGAATGTACATCGGAAAACTCGGGGATGGTTCTTCCAAAGATGATGGCATTTATGTATTGCTGAAAGAGACCATTGACAATTCCATCGATGAATTTGTGATGGGCTATGGAAAGCACATCGAAATAAATATTCAGGATGGAAAAGTGGAGGTGCGTGATTTTGGACGTGGAATTCCCCTCGGTAAAGTGATCGAATGCGTAAGTAAAATCAACACGGGTGGAAAGTACGACAGCAAAGCTTTCCAAAAGAGCGTAGGACTGAATGGTGTCGGAACAAAAGCGGTGAATGCGCTTTCGAATTATTTTCGGGTCCAGTCCATTCGTGAAGGCAAAACAAAAATTGCTGAATTCAAAAAAGGAAATATTACCCTCAACGAAAAGGAAAAATCATGCAGCGAAAAGAACGGAACCTTCTTTAGCTTTATTCCCGATGATTCAGTTTTCCTGAATTATCGCTACAATGCCGAGTATATTCAGAATATGCTCTGGAATTATGTGTACCTCAACAAAGGACTGTCGATCTATTTCAATGGGGAAAAATTTTTCTCAGAACGTGGTTTGAGCGACCTGTTGGAGCGCAACATCAGCGACGAAAAACTCTACGAGGTAATCCACCTCAAAGGAGATGACATAGAAATTGCTTTCACCCATACAACTGCCTACGGAGAAGACTACTATTCATTCGTAAATGGTCAGCATACCACACAGGGAGGTACACACCAGGCTGCATTCAGGGAAGCAATTGTAAAAACGATCCGGGAATTTTATAAAAAGGAATTTGATCCCAGTGATGTCCGCACAAGCATTGTCGCCGCTATAAGTGTAAGGATACAGGAACCTGTATTTGAATCACAGACCAAAACAAAACTGGGCTCCCTCACCACTTCGCCTGATGGCCCACAGATCAGGGGTTGGATCAATGATTTTGTAAAATCAGAACTGGACAATTACCTGCACAAAAATCCTTTGTTTGCAGACGCTATTCTGAAAAAGATTCAGCAAAGCGAACGGGAGCGGAAAGACATTGCAGGAATTAAAAAACTGGCAAACGAACGCGCCAAGAAAGCAAACCTGCATAATAAAAAACTGCGCGATTGCCGGGCACATCTCAATTCAAAACACATCGAGCGCCAGGAGTCAACCATTTTTATTACTGAAGGTGATTCTGCCAGCGGATCCATCACCAAAGCAAGGGATGTGAATACCCAAGCGGTATTTTCACTGAAGGGAAAACCACTCAATTGCTACGGACTGACTAAGAAAGTTGTTTATGAGAACGAAGAATTTAACTTGCTCCAAAATGCATTAAATATTGAAGATGGCCTGGAAGAATTGCGCTACAATAAAATTGTCATCGCCACAGATGCAGACGTTGATGGAATGCATATTCGTTTGTTGCTGATGACATTCTTCCTTCAGTTCTTTCCTGAACTCGTTAAAGCCGGACACGTTTTTATTTTACAAACACCTTTGTTCAGAGTGAGAAATAAAAAGGAAACTATTTATTGTTACAGCGATACAGAACGCCGGACAGCTATCAGTAAGCTGGGCATTAAACCGGAGATCACACGCTTTAAAGGATTGGGAGAAATTTCGCCTGATGAATTCGGTGCATTTATAGGTGAAAATATCCGGCTCGAACCAGTGTTCATCAGCCAGGATGAAACAATACACAAGCTGCTTGATTATTACATGGGAAAAAATACACCTGAACGCCAGGATTTTATTATCGGGAAATTAAGAATTGAAAAAGATGTTGTTGAACCTGAATTAGCATAGAGGAAGTTAATGGCAAAGAAAAAAACACAAGAAACAAAAGCTGAAACGCTGCAGGAGGTTAGCCAGCATCGGGAGAAGACCAACATCCTTCACATCAACGGGATGTATGAAAACTGGTTCATTGATTATGCATCTTATGTAATCCTGGAACGAGCCGTACCTCATATCAATGACGGGTTAAAGCCGGTGCAACGCCGCATCATGCACAGTATGTGGGACATGGAAGACGGCCGCTACAATAAAGTAGCCAATATCATCGGGCATTGCATGAAGTACCATCCGCACGGTGATGCAAGTATCGGTGACGCATTGGTTGCCATAGGTCAGAAGGAATTGTTGATTGACATGCAGGGGAACTGGGGTAATATTTTTACCGGCGACAGTGCTGCAGCCCCACGTTACATTGAAGCACGCCTTTCGAAGTTTGCGTTGGAAGTTGCATTCAATCCGAAGACTACACAGTGGTCACTGAGTTATGATGGCAGGAACAAAGAGCCGGTAACATTACCAATGAAATTTCCTTTGTTGCTCGCACAGGGAGTGGAAGGAATCGCTGTCGGATTAGCCTGCAAAATTCTTCCGCATAATTTTATCGAACTCATTGAAGGTTCCATTGCAATCCTGAAAAAGCAAAAGGTGAGCATACTTCCTGATTTTCCTACAGGTGGTATTGCAGACTTTTCAAAATACAATGATGGCCTCAGAGGTGGACGCATCCGTGTGCGTGCGAAGATTGAAAAGAAAGATAAGAAAACCCTCGTCATCACAGAAGTTCCATTCGGCACAACAACGCAGTCTTTAATTGATTCCATCCTGGCAGCGAATGACAAAGGAAAAATAAAAGTCAAGAAGGTAGAGGACAACACGGCTGCAAAAGTTGAAATTGTAATCCTGCTTCATCCTGAATCTTCTGAAGATATTGAAAAAACAATCGATGCACTTTATGCATTCACGGATTGTGAAGTTTCTATTTCTCCAAATGCCTGCGTGATCGTGGAGGATAAGCCGCGATTCATGGGAGTGAATGAAATTCTGGAATACAACACCAACAGGACAGTGGAGTTGTTGAAGCGCGAATTGGAAATCAGGAAGAACGAGCTTGGTGAAGAATGGCATTTCAGTTCGCTCATCAAAATTTTCATAGAGAAGAAAATTTACAGGAGCATTGAAGAATGTACGACCTGGGAAGGCGTGCTGGAGGCAATTGATACCGGTTTAAAACCATACAGGAAAAAATTCAAACGGGAGATTACACGCGAGGATATTATTTCACTTACTGAGATTAAGATTAAACGGATCAGTAAGTACGATGTAAAAGAACAGGACGAAAAAATCAAATCCCTCGAAGCGGAGATGGCAGAAATCGAGCACCATCTCGCCCACATTAAAGTATTTGCAATCAACTATTTTAAAGAGCTGATTAAAAAATATGGCAAGGGAAAGGAACGCAAAACCAAGATCGCATCCTTCGAAGCGGTAGTTGCCAGTGAGGTGATGATTAACAACCAGAAGTTGTACGTAAACCGCGAGGAAGGATTTGCCGGCTATGGAATTAAGAAGGATGAATTCCTGTGCGAATGTTCAGACCTGGATGAGATCGTGGTTTTCCGTGGAGATGGAACCATGATCGTAACAAAGGTCGGAGAAAAAAAATATGTTGGAAAGGACGTCCGGCACATTGCGCTTTTCAGGAAAACAGAACCGGAGATGGTTTACAACCTCGTCTACCAGGATGGTCGCGGAGGAAATGCAATGGTGAAACGATTCACAGTAGGTGGTACAACCCGCGACAAGGAGTATGTACTGACCAAAGGCAATGAGGGATCGAAAGTATTGTATTTCTCTATCAGCGGAACTCCTGCTGAAATCATCAATGTTAAACTCCGCCCTAAACCAAAGCTTAGAAAAACTGAGTTTGAATTTGACCTCAACCAGATCGAAGTAAAAGGCCGGGGAAGTATCGGAAACATCCTCACAAGAAACCTGGTGGCAAGGATTTCAAAGGGCGGTTCCGGTAAAGCGGTTGACAAGCCTGAGCAATTGAACATTGATGGGGGAGGAGCAGCGTCATCGGCAAAGAAAAAGGAAAAACCTGAAGCAGCAGGCAAAAAGGATGTCAGGAAAAATGCTCCTGTTGTCAAACAGCAGGTAAGCGCCAAAATAACTCCAATAAAAAAAACTTCGGTAAAGCCGGTAAAAGATGAAGCTCCGTTAACAATGGAGTGGGATTTGAATAGCGGCTCCGGCACTGTTCAAAAAGACCGGGCCCGTATCCTCTCAGAGATTGAAAAAAAAACTGAAGTAAAGAAAAAGAGTCAGCTAAAAATGGATATGTAGATCCGTTTGCAGTTTAGTCAATTCGAATAAAACTATTAATGCAAAGTATAACGAAGGGAATTATTTTATTCTCCTTCGCCGAATAGCTTGTAGCTTGCTGCGGGGATGCCCGGCCTTCGCAGCCGGAGAAACTGCTTCGGCGGAGTTGGCAAGGCGAGGAGAACCCTCCGAAGCCTTGGCGAAGGAGGGTAGGGGCTTTCAGCCGTCGTAACGAATGCTACTATTGCGAAGAAGGCTTCGGAGAATTTCACTAGATACCTCGCGGCGTGCTGCGGGGTGGTTCATCAAATGATTCTCTTTTTTTATTGACTGTTTTCTCACATCTCACATCTCTTTCCTAACATTGCAGAATGGCATCAACAGTAACCGGCAAAGCATTTGATTTTCCAATCCTGAAAAGAATTTATGCTTTTACGGCTCCCTATAAAAACGCTTTTTATCTCAGCGTATTTCTTACTCTGTTACTTACTTTCCTGAGTCCGCTCAGACCAATACTCGTTCAATATACGATCGACAATTTCGTTGTCAAGCCTGATTCAGAAGGCTTGCTGAGAATGACGTTGGTCATGATTGGATTGCTGCTGTTTCAAACACTTGTCCAGTATTTCCATACTTACATCACCAACTGGCTCGGACTTTCGGTTGTGAAGGACTTGCGCGTAAAACTTTACCGCCATGTGATCAATCTCCGCTTGAAATTTTTCGATCATACACCCATCGGCATTTTAATCACGCGTTCTGTTTCAGATCTCGAAAATATTGCAGATATTTTTTCTGAAGGATTGATAACAATCATCGGTGACCTCCTGACTCTTTTTGTAATTGTCGCTTTCATGTTTTTTATTGATTGGCGCTTGACCCTGATTTCGCTCAGTACAATACCGGTTTTATTCTATGCAACAAGAATTTTTCAGCAGGGAATAAAAGGTGCTTTCCAGGAAGTCCGCACACAGGTTGCACACCTGAATACCTTTGTCCAGGAGCATATCACCGGCATGAGCATTGTCCAGATTTTTAACAGGGAAGATAAAGAGTTAAAAAAATTCAAGGAAATTAATAACCTGCATGCAAAGGCACACATCAAATCAGTCTGGTATTATTCAATCTTTTTTCCTGTTGTCGAATTGCTTTCATCTGCATCCATCGGATTGTTGGTTTGGTATGGAGCACGCGAAGTGATCGGTGGTACGGTTTCGATCGGAAATGTAATTGCCTTCGTGATGTATATCAACTTGCTCTTCCGGCCTATTCGCGAACTGGCCGATAAATTCAATACACTTCAGATGGGAGTGGTAAGCTCGGAAAGAGTTTTCAAAGTGCTTGATACAAATGATATCATCATAAATGAAGGAAGTATTGTTCCTGAAAAAATATATGGGAATGTTGAATTCAGAAATGTATGGTTTGCATACAATGATGAAAACTGGGTGCTGAAAAATGCAAGCTTTAAAATTGATTCTGGAAAATCACTTGCCCTGGTTGGAGCCACTGGTGCGGGGAAATCTTCTGTGATCAACCTGGTCAACAGATTTTATGAGTACAACAAAGGAGAAATTCTTGTTGATGATATCAACATCCGGGATTATGAATTACATGCGCTACGGAAAAATATTTCTGTAGTACTCCAGGACGTTTTTCTATTTTCTGACTCTATCCTCAATAATATTACACTCAATGACCCGGCAATTTCACGTGAACAGGTAATTGAATCTTCAAAAGCGGTCGGTGCCCACCGTTTTATCGAACGGCTGCCTGGTGGTTATGATTTTAATGTGATGGAACGCGGTGCCCTTTTATCGGTCGGACAACGCCAGCTAATTTCATTCATCCGCGCCTATGTTTTGAATCCCAAAATTTTAATCCTGGACGAAGCGACTTCAAGTATTGACAGTGAATCCGAAGAATTGATTCAGGAAGCAACACGGAAGCTCACACAAAACAGGACCTCCATTGTAATTGCCCACCGGCTTTCAACGATCCAGAATGCAGATACCATTTTAGTTCTTGACCACGGTGAGATAAAAGAAGAAGGTCACCACCAGGAATTGCTGGCGAAAAATGGATATTACAAGAATCTATATGAGATTCAGTTTTCGTCTGATTCGCGCTGAGAAATAGAATCAGAAAAATTTGTAAATTGTCTCTACAAAACGTTCTTCTATTTCATCAAGGTCTTTGCTTCCGGAAGAAAGTTTAAAGGATGTTGCAGTAATATTAATACGCGTAATCTGGTCATCAACCTTTTCAACTTTTACGTCAATGTCCACTAGATTATTGAAAAGTTGTACTCCCTTAGTTGCATGAATAACTCCTGTCTCCTGATCAATTCTGATTTTGGAGTACCCTTTCTTTTTGCAGATTTTTTCAAGCGGCTCAAATACCTCCCCATATGGGTATTGGAGCAATGCACTTTTCATACTACAATAAATTATATTGATGTTCCGGTATATTACTTTAATCCCTTAAAGTCCGGATTTGCCTCGTTAATTATTTCCAAATATATTGAATTAATTAACTGGTTGCAACATTTCCGGAAATAAAAATGTTTAACTCATACATTCTCCTAATAGTAAAATGAAATTCTATCTCCTGTCTTTTTGTAAATCTATACTGGCAGTCGTGTCAACTGTGCTGTCAGGCTTCGAATGCGCCAGGAAATTATTCAGATAGTTGTCTGAATTCAAAGACGTGTCAAGCATTTTTGCCTTCAGCAAATCGGTGCGGGCCGGCATAAGATCTTTCGGAAAGATGTAGTGGTAAGCAACTGCACGGCTGTAATATGCAGGCGCCATATTCGGATCCAGTTGTATTGCCCTCGCGAAATCATTGCATGCAGATTGTGCCATTTCATTATCGATCTCCAAACGCGTGAGCTTTAACCTTCCCCGCTTGTAATATGCCTGCGCGTTATCAGGGTTCAGGTCAATGCACCTGTTGTAATTCAGAAGGGCCTCCTCCAAATCGTCATCCTTTTCGTCTTGTATAGCAGTAGTAAAATATTCTTCCGCGATTTCTTTTGATCGTGTGTTTCCGGGCTTATATAAATTAAGCATTGCAGTGCCTTCCTCTAATGGATAACGGTTACGTACATATTCTTCATACGTGGTTCCGTTGAATAAATTGTGGAATGTCCGCGGATTGGTTAGTGCAACTACCGGAAATAGAACCATGAAATAAATCCATGAAAAGTTGGCAAGTAAAAGCGGTTTTATTTTGTTGCCCTTATCTGTTTGCTTCATGTAAACAGAAATTGAGAAAAATGTGAGCATAGAAACAATAAAAAGCAATACACCTGCTGCAGTAACCCATCCTTCCCATCCATTCCAATATTCCATCCTGTATAAAATTGCTATGGAGCAGACAGCATAGGCAATCGAACTGATATCAAACCTGAAAGCCCTGCCCCTGACTTCTTCTCCCAACTTTTCGGACCTGAAGGCCTGCATGAAATACAAGATGGCCATTCCATCAAAAATTAATATCAGCACAAAGCCATGAAATGGAACCATGAACTTCTTCATCGCCAGGGCGGCAATGGACAAGATAAAAAGTACGGGAAAAATAAACCGCTTCCTGTTTTTCATAATCAAATTGCTCACCAAATGTGAAATATTTTTTTGAATAAACAATTTCTGAACCGGTTTTAGCTTGTCAAATTTTTTGATACCCCAATAAGGACATCATGTTATTGGCGGCCCGATCCCGAAGTTTCGGGAGAGGGATCTCCGTCACTCAGGTGATGTCATTTTCCATTTCTCCGGGTTGAAAACTTTATTGAAAGTATCGGGTGCATACAGCAAGGACGCAGTGCTTCAGGATATTTTTGCGGGAATGATTTTTAAGCGTTTATTATTCCCCCTCA
>JBDTTM010000098.1:0-11487 GCA_039930605.1 Bacteroidota bacterium | reverse complement strand
ATGTGCAAATATGGAATCAGCCAAATGTGCAGATGAGGAAGCAGCCGAATGTGCAAATATGGAATCAGCCAAATGTGCAAATGTGGAAGCAGTCAAATGTGCAGATGAGGAAACAGCCGAATTTGCAAATGAGGGAACAGCCGGATGTGCAAATGTGGAAGCAGCCGAATTTGCAAATGAGGGAACAGCCGGATGTGCAAATGTGGAAGCAGCCGAATTTGCAAATGAGGGAACAGCCGGATGTGCAAATGAGGAAGCAGCCGAATGTGCAGATGAGGGAACAGCCGGATGTGCAAATGAGTATATGTGCAGATGTGAATGGGAGTAGATGAGGTGAGAAATTCGATTTAATTGGATGAGAAATAAAAATGCCTGACTTAATTTTGCAGGATGCACAAATCAGACAATTTTATAATGGAATTTACTTTTCAATTTGCTTTGAAGATTATTAAGTATTCTGAATTGCTTGCAAGTACCAGGAAGTTCATCATGGCTGATCAACTTTACAGATGCGGGACGTCGATAGGATCACAAGTTAGCGAAGCACAAAGTCCTGAGAGCAATAGAGACTTTATCCATAAATTTAAAATCGCGGACAAGGAAGCAGAAGAAACATTGTATCGACTTCGATTGTGTAAACATTCGAAAGGATATCCCGATTGTGATGATCTCCTTAATGATATCGTAATTATTAAAAATGTAATTGGAAAAATAATTTCCTCTTCGAAAAGATAATTCATAAACAAACCAGGAAGTTTGAAGTGTATTAATATGCACATTTGCATATTGGCACATTAACATATTTGCGTATTCATTTTTTTCATAGCTTCTCATTTTTACAATGCATTTCAACCTAAGAAAGATTGCTGTTTTGACTACAGGGGGTGATTGCCCCGGATTAAACGCTGCAATTCGCGCAGTGGTTCGGACCTCTATTCATCATGGTATTGAAGTGACAGGAGTTCTACATGGGTATGATGGTTTGATCTCCGGTGATTTTATCAATTTAAAAAGTGAAAGTGTTGGTAATATTCTTCAGCGCGGTGGAACCATTCTGAAAACCTCCCGCAGCAGCTGGTTTAAGACTGATGATGGAATGAAACTGGCAGCTGACATGGTAAAGAAAAATAATATTGATGCGCTGGTTGTAATCGGCGGTGATGGTTCTCTCAGGGGTGCAGATAAATTTTCTTCTCTTCACGGAATTACGGTGATGGGAATTCCCAAAACAATTGACAATGATATTTTTGGAACAGATAATTCAATCGGATTTGATACAGCAGTGAATACAGTTGTTCAGGCTGTAGATAAGATTCGTGACACGGCAGCATCACACGATCGTTTATTTTTTGTTGAAGTGATGGGTCGTGATTGCGGTATGATTGCATTGACCAGTGGAATTGCAGTAGGGGCAGAGGCCATCCTGATCCCTGAGACAGAAACCAAAATGGATCAACTGATGAAAATCCTCGAGCGGGGATGGGAACGAAAGAAATCTTCGATGATTGTGATCGTTGCCGAAGGAGATGATGCAGGCGGAGCATATAAAATTGCTGCAGAGGTGGAAAAAAGATTTACCCAGTTTGATACACGCGTCAGTATTCTCGGGCACATGCAACGGGGTGGTAGCCCGACCGGCGCAGATCGTTTGCTGGCAAGCCGCCTGGGCTTTGGTGCTGTTGAAGGTTTGTTAGCCGGCAGGAAAAATGAAATGGTTGGAATCGTAAATAATGTAATCAGGTACACCGCGCTAAAGGAAGTAATATCGCAAAGGAAAGAGATGGACAAATCACTGGTCAATATTGCCAATCTCCTGTCACTATAAAGACTGATTTCCATCGGAGATAGGATCAGATTCTTCGTCTCAAAATCAATTACATAGCTGTTATCCTGACTCACGGCTCTTTTCATGTAGTTCGCCAAAATATCGCCTTTTTTGCTGAAAATGTCATTTGCAGATTGAATCCAAAAACTTATATTTGGCAAAACATTTTTCTTTTCAAGCTATGAAATACCTCATCCCAACCTCTATTTTTTTCTGTTGTTTTCTTCTATTCATTTCCACCGGTTCTTTTGGAGATGATTTATCACCATCTCTGACAGAAAAAAAGGTGCCTGCCAAGCTTCTCGAAAAGTATGATTCCGAAGTGGCGAGAAAACATCCGGAGCATGGTATCCTTCCTTTTAACGCCCCATGTTCTGATTGCATTGAACTGCTGGAAAAACGAACGCCGGACACAAGAGAATTTGTTGGTGGGCTTAATCCGGATGGTTCCAGGCAGATTTATATGCAGAAGTCACTAGGTGATATGAGTTATAAGGATAAGAACGGTTTTTTAATAACCAGTGATCCACGCCTTTTCCAGGAAAGTGATAAAGTATTTGCAGCCCGCAATCAACCCAATCCCGTAGTGATTGACCTCGAAAACAAATACACTTCAATTACGAATAGTACCGGTGAATTGCGTTTCAATAAAAATATTGCATTGGTTTTTGTCAACGCAAAAGGTGAGAAAAAAAATCTCGGCGCAGGTGACTGGAGTCATGTGGTGAAGTCGGCGAATTATACAGAAACCACCATTCTTATCCAGGATTTTTATCCGGGTGTTGACCTCCAGATGGTAACTGCTGCAGGAAGAGTCAAAACAAGTTTTATCCTGAAAAACAAATTGGAGTTCAGTCCTGAGTTTGCAGATGGTTGGCTTACATTCACTCAGCAGATTGAAATGCCGAAGGGATTGACTGCTGATTTATCAGCTTCTGAAACAGTGGATGGCGAAAAGAGACTTGGAAGTTTAAATATCAGTGATGCTGAAAATCAAAGATTCTTTGACTTCACCAAGGGCTATGTATTTGATGGAAAAAGTACCATGGAAAATTACATCGAGATGCCATTTACCTTGAATGGAAATAAGCTTGATTACTATGTTCCGGTTAACTGGCTGAACAGTGCATCCACCGTTTATCCTGTTACGGTTGATCCTTTTGTGAATTCTAAGGATTCACTTTTACAGGCAGTAATTACAGGCTCTGGATATACAACAGTTTGTGATTCTAATGGATGCAGTTATTTCCTGAACAACGTAATGACGCCACCGAATTGTGAAATTACTGCTGTCGAAACATACTACTCCTACCTTGCTAACCTGCCATGCATCAGGGAAGATGGAGGATTCAGTATCACCATGACCAATCCGCTAGGTTCTTCATGTACTTCGAGACACTATACCTGTTTGGGTCCTGTCCAAGGAGCATGTTTCTTTTTCCCTGCGCAACTATTGGGTGGAGCGTATGATCTTTCTCCATGCCTGCTTCCTCCTCAATGTGCTTCCTATCCGCTGGACTTTGAAATGAAATTCAGAAGGTGTCACTGGATTCCTATTCTTCCTTGCGATAATACGTGCATCCTCGCCAATAGCAATTGGATCATGAACATTGTGGGAAGAACGGTTGAGCTGACAAATGTGACTTTCCCTCAAACAATTTGTGAAGGTCAATGCACCAACCTTGCTGCTACCGGTGATTGGGGTGTTCCGATTGTACAGGGAACCAATAATTATACTTTTACCTGGCAGCCTGGTGGTGCTGTTGGTGATGTCGTGAACGTTTGCCCGACAACAACAACACATTACACCGTTACACTAACTGACCTTTGCGGTATAACAGATACTGGGAGCACGGATGTGACAGTAATTCCAATTCAGAACCCTGGATTTACAATTTCACCGAATGATACCGTTTGTACCAACACACCAATGACTTTCTCCGGTGGTGGTGCTGGTGCTGCGTCGAGTTATGACTGGATTATCAGTTGTCCGGCCGCGGCAGGATTCAATGATACACAGAACCTAAACTATACTTCACCTGGAACTACAGGTAGCTGCACAGCAACACTTACATACCAGGTGCAGGCCGGGGCACTGACGTGTAACTTTTCCCAGACCCAGACTTTTGTTGTGGAACCGGGTAGTCCGCCGCTTTGCAATATCACCTACGTGCCCAATGGGCTCTGTCCGGGGCAGGCAGTTACGTTTACTGCCAATGTTATAAATGGGGGTTCAAATCCTACTTTTCAATGGTCCCTGAATGGTGTTCCCGTTGCAGGCGCAACAAACATATTATGGGCAACGAATGCATTGGGCGCACAATTTACAGTGAGCGTTTTTGTTACATCGAATTCGACATGTGCAAATCCTGATACAGTAACTGCAGGAATTGTGGTTCCTGTTTCGAACGCTCAGGTGCCTTCTGTCATTATTACGGCAGCTCCGAATACAATATGTCCCGGACAGGCAGTTACGTTTACAGCAGCTCCAACCAATGGTGGAGGTGGACCAATTTACCAATGGACTTTGAATGGTACCAACATTGGTGGCGCAACCAATTCCACTTATACCGGAAATCCGGCTGCGGGCGATATTTTTGGAGTGATCATGACATCCAATTCACCCTGTGTAAATCCGCCAACTGCAAATGATACAGAAACAGTAGCCATTTCCGCCAATATTGTTCCTACTGTTAGTGTAACTGCTGATCAGCCCAACGTGATATGTGCAGGTACAGTGGTTACGTTTACGGCTAATCCTGCAAACGGAGGACCAGCACCAACTTTTCAATGGCAGCTGGCAGGAGTAAACATTCCCGGCGCGACGAACATAAACTATACAGATACACCTCTAGGAGTTGGAGGGATTTATGGAGTGATCGTAACATCTTCCCTAACCTGCGCGAACCCGAATAATGCAACTGATACGATACTGATAACTGTTGTTCCTGCAGTGGTCCCTGCTGTAAGTATTACGGCTTCGATAGATACGGTATGTTCAGGTGATCCTGTTGTGTTTACAGCAGTTGCTGTCAATGGCGGAGCCAATCCTAGCTATCAGTGGACCGTGGACGGCATCCTCCAGCCAAGTACTACCGATACAATGCATGTGGCATCACCATCCACTTCCTATAACGTTTCTGTACAGATTATTTCGAACGCACCTTGTGCTTCTCCGGCCACAGCAACAGCGAATTACAGTATCAATGTAAGACCTACTCCTGTACCGGCTATCAGCATTACACTTTCAGATGATACTGTTTGCGCAGGCACACCGGTTACATTCACCTCTGCATCCGTAAATGAAGGGACTGCACCCACGTACCAATGGCTGCTAAACAACAACCCGATTGTTGGTGCTACCAATACGACTTATAATACCACACCCGGAGCTACAACAGATGTGTACAGTGTAACGTTGACATCAAATGCTTTATGTGTATCGCCGGCGACTGCAAGTAACACAGCAAACGTGGTCGTCATTTCCAATGCATCGCCTGATGTGCAGGTGTCATCTAATGTGGGACAGATTGTTTGTGACAATACGCCAATGACTTTTACAGCAGCCCCTACAAATGGTGGAAACAATCCGGGCTTCCAGTGGTTGCTGAACGGTACCCAGATTGCCGGTGAAACTGATTCTACGTATTCACCTCCATTGCCTGTTGTAACAGGAAGCATTTTTGAATGTGTCTTGACTACTTCATTCTCGTGCGCTGTTCCGAATACTGACAATGATACTTTGGAGATGACCATTCTTCCAATCATTCCTACAACCGTTGGATTGACAGCAACCGATGATACCATTTGTGCCGGCACTTCTGTTACATTCACTGCAAGCCCTACAGGTGGCGGACCGGATCCTGCTTATAGCTGGACCATTAATGGCAGTGCAGTTCCCGGAAATGATACCAGCTTCCTAGCATCAACTACGATGAATGATGGAGACATTGTAGGTGTTACAATGACTTCAACATTACCTTGTTCAGTACCGGCAAATACAACCTATACAATTTTTGTAACGCCTACACCTGTACCGGGCATCACTCAGGTTTCTGCGCCGCCAAGTGTTTGTGCGGGGGATGTGTTGAACTTTACAGCCACAGGCGTGAATGGAGGACCTACACCAACTTACCAATGGTTTGTGAATGGCAACCCTGTTGCAGGAGCAACCAATGATACATATTCCGATGTATTGAATGACGGAGATATAGTGACGGTTGAAATGACCAGCAATGCACCATGCGTGAATCCGCCGGTAGTTACTTCAAATCAAATTGTTGCGCTGGTAATTCCTTATGTAACTCCTGATGTTGCCATTGCATCTGATATCGTGAATGATACCATTTGTCTCGGACAGAATGTAACCTTCACTGCAAATGGAAACAATGGCGGCCCATCACCATCCTATACCTGGTATGTAAATGGTGTCGACCAGGGTGTAAGCGGAGCAACGTTCACTTCATCAACATTGGTTCAGGGAGATGTAATAACTGCCATGCTCACCTCATCGGAGCAATGCCTCACACAGCCAACTGCAAATTCAAATCAGATACTCATCAATGTATTTCCTCCGTTGAATCTCATCGCAACAGGCAGTACTACCATTTGTCCTTATGAGCCTGTAACCTTAAATGCATTCCCCGGAGGAGGCGATGGCGGACCTTATGGCTATGACTGGAGTAATGGAGCCGGAACTACAGCAACAGTTATTGTTACACCGGGCATTACTACACAATACAATGTGATCGTAACAGATAACTGTAATTCCAATCCTGTTACGGATTCAGTTTTGGTAACCGTAAATCCTTCTCCTGAAGCGAACCTCAGTTTCCGGCCACTCGAGCCCTCTTCATTGGCACCGGATGTGATATTCCATGATCTGTCTTTTAACCCGATTACATGGCAGTGGAGTTTTGGTGATGGTGATTCAAGTTACATTGAAGATCCTGCCCATACCTATGCACAGCCCGGCGAATATGACGTAACCCTCGTAGTTTCCAATATCTACGGTTGCATTGATTCCATCACCTACAAAGTAATTGTAAAGGAAGACATCTCCGTATTTATTCCGAACTCATTTACACCAAACAGTGATGGCAGGAATGAATTCTTCACGCCGATGGGAACTTCCCTGGAAGATTTTGATTTCTGGATATTCGACCGTTGGGGAGTGGAAATATTCCATGGCAATGAAACGAACCCATGGCGTGGTTTAAGCCAGAAGACAGGCAAACCTGCACCTGAAGATGTGTACGTTTACAAAGTGGATTTGAAATATTCCAAGTTCGGCAAACGTTACGTTACCGGCCGCGTATCACTGATCTATTGATATTGTAGTCCAACCAAAATAAAAGCCCGTTTTGCATTTCGCGAGACGGGCTTTTACTTATGATGATGTGTTTCGTGGCGAATTTTTTTTTTGCCACTAAGGCACTATGTCACGAAGAAGGCAGGTTATTGAAAAACCAATTCAAGTATTTTGAAAAAGCTTAGTGATTTCGGGGAGTAATTTTTTTGCCACTAAGGCACTAAGAAAGTAAGTTATTGTAAACCCAATACGAGTATTTTGAAAAAACTTTGCGTCTTGGTGCTTTGAGATTTCGTGGGGTGATTTTTTTGCCACTAATGCACTAAGAATCGAAGGTTATGAAAAAATATTGCCACAGATTCACAGATTACATTTTGTGATCAAAATTCCTTCAAGAATATGTCAAGCTAAGAGAATGAATACTGAAAATTGAACAGGGAACTCCGAAAGATGAAGTAATTCATACACTTCTTCATTCGGAGTTCCTTGTTCGTTATTCGATATTTTTTTTATTCTTCTTCCAACACCCTTGCAATATCGGGCACGAAATATTTTTTTGATTTCAGGATCTTTCCGTCTTCCCTATAGATGGGTTTTCCTTCCTCATCCAGCTTGCTCATATTGCTCCTGTGAATTTCGGAAAAAACTTCTTCAATTTTATGTTGCAGTCCGTGCGCAATGATGCTACCGAATAAGATGTACATTTTATCTCCGAGTGCATCAGCGATTAAAGTCAGGTCGCCTTTTTCACACGCTTCCAGGTATTCATCATTCTCTTCCTGCATAAGCCGGTGGCGGAGTTCATACATGCGTTTGCTGATAATTGCATTGGGTGTTTCATTGTATTCAAGCCCGAAAACGTCATGAAATTCCTTCACTTTGTTGATGTTATCTGTTAGTTCCATTGTTGAATTTGAATTGGTTGATGTGACGAAGATAGAAAGAGGAGGAAGTGTTGAGCCAAAAAGTTTTCAACCAGCAGGAAAAATTTCCATGTTAAAGACTAACGGAGTAAAATAACGAGTTGGTCAATATTTGAGATTCCTCTCTGTTCTCTAGCGAATCGGAATTACAGTTGTTTGATAGTTAAATTGGTGGAAGGCAATTTTGTTGTTATGAACCAGATTTCCCCTTCCGCCTTATACTCAATGCAATATGTAATTCAGGATGAAGCCCGTTAGCGGAGCAATGACGAATCTCTACAATTCCATCTACCACTTATAATTTTTCAGTAAGTAATTTTTATTTCAGCAGCTTTATTTTCCTGGCCAGTCATGGTGAGAAAATAAATTCCTGCTGCAGCATTTATCATGTCAATGCTGATTAGCGTAACACTTTTTTCTGCAGTTAGATTTCTGTTTACAATTGTTTTCCCGAATACGTCAGAAAGAGAATATTGAATTTTTTCACCTGCAGCGCCGGCAAAGATGACTTTAATAGAATTCGTTTCACGATCCGGATATGCACTAATTATTTGAAGTTGATCTTTTCTGAATGCTACCGGAACAGCATTTGAAAAATGTTCACTGCCGTCGTAATCTACCTGCCGAAGCCGGTAGTAAGAGACGGGAGCGAGAAATGGTTTTTCATCAATAAAACCATACGAAAGTAATGATGTCGAATTTCCGGCACCGGCAATTTTTCCTGCGTCTTCAAAATTAAAATTATCCTTGCTTCTTTCAATGATGAAATAGTCATTGTTGATTTCGCTGGCAGTCATCCAGTCGACAGTAACTTTTTGTTCAGGTAATGCAGCAGCTGAAAAATAATTCAACTCCACAGGCAATGGAGTAATAGCTACCGGGCAAACAATCGTGGTATCAACGAGCGGAGATGTTTCAGTCAGCAATACGCTGCTGGCAATAATACCACTGATGACAATGGGATTCCAGTTGCTGACTGCAACACTTGGTGTAAACTCAATGAGTGAATTGGGAACCTTGCATGCAACCAATCCGATGCCATTCGTTTTCATCAGCATTGATCCCGATAATTGCCGCTTGCCGGAAAATACGTATCCGCCATCGCTTGTTTCCCGTCCCGACATGGAACCTACAGTTGCCATGCCATCCATGGAGTATACACGGCTCCAGGTCATGTCCAGGTTCACGTCCGTCTTCAGTAATTGTGCCTGGTCACCGAAGTCACTGTAGCCACCCATTCCTGTAAAGAAAAATCCACCATCGGTTGTTTCTTCAACAGATGAAAATCCGCTTTGGAACATCAGCACAGGAACTGTTTCATAAAAACGTTGTTTCAGAACAGCGCCTGCATTGTCAATCTTCATAAAGTAAGGATAATTAAGGTGAAGCGGAGTATCTTTATCCATGCTTCCTGCGATGACGAAATCGCCGTTGGATGTTTCAATAATATCTAAGCCCACACTGTTTCTCCAAACACTGGCGTCATGCTCATATGATTTTGCCCAGATTACATTCCCGGAAGCATCGGTTCTGAGGACATCAACATCAGCAGGGTGTGTGATGGCATTCGTTCCAACAACTATATATCCGCCGTTGCCTGTTTGCTTCACCACATAACTGAAAGGTTCATGGGTATTGAAATCACGGACTGCAAACTGGTATTTCTTTTCCCATTGTACATTACCCAATGCATCTGTTTTAATGAGGAGAATGTAGGTGTTCATCGCAAGGCTGACAGGCAATGAATCATGAAACCCGCTGATGATATAGCCGCTATCGGAAGTTTGCTGAACCCCAAAGCCGAGGTCATCTTTTCCTGAATCGTATGTCTTGCTCCATGCAACCACTCCGTTTCCATCTGTCTTTACAAGTACAACGTCATTGCTGTCTGGCGGCCAGGTAACATCACTGTTTGTTGAACCTGTTATGATGAAACCATCGTCAAATGTCGGTTCCATCCACCGTGCAACCATGCGTGAATTTAATTTGCTGATCACTTGTTCCCACTGGAGAACACCGTTTACATTCGTTTTGAATAAATGAATATTCGTTGTCGCTAATGAGGACTGAATATTCCAATGCCAGTTATAATAAAAGTCTGTGCCTCCTGCCACAACATAGCTGTTGCCATTCACTTCTCTGACAGTATAACCCATGTTGCCTTCGTTATACATGCGGACAAAGGTTGTTTGCGCTTCGACTTCAGTAAAAGAAATAAAAGCGATAACAACAAGGAGGAGTGTGCTCCCGGTTAAAGTAATTTTCATTTTCCTGGTGGTGAGTCTTGCGTTGTTTCGTCACGCACTTCTCACACTTTATTGTTGATTCAGGAAAGATGGCAAAAAAAATCAGATGCGCAAATTAATTTTGGCCTCAGGAAGGAAAGCAGGGGTAAACAAAGCTACTTTTGAATGGTCAGTTTTCTTGTCAATGTCCTTGTTCCGTCAGTGACTTCCATAAAATAGATGCCATTTGAAAAGCCGGCAGCATCAATAGGTTCATCGTTTCTGACCATACTGTTCAAAACAGTACGTCCGGAAACATCAGTAATTTTAAGCGACAGTTCTTTGTTAGAATCAGCGCGGACGTGAAATTGATTGCTGACCGGATTCGGATATGAATAAAAAGTATTGAGTGAGCCATCAATATTTTCAATTTGAGCAACCGCACCAAAGAATACGGTTTCACAGGTATCGTCATGGCAACTCAAACCACCACCGATGCAGATGCTGAAAGAGAGGCATACGGTATACGTTCCAGGTTGACTGTACTGGTGATTGGGGCAACTGTCTGTCGAAGTATTTCCATCGCCGAAATCCCAGTTTCCAAGGAACTGGAATGAATTGATAGGCACGTTACCAATGAAAGTGAAATGTATCAATAGCGGATCAAAATGATCAGGTGTGATAAGCATCATTGCCAGGCAGGAATCTTCAGAACCCTGTGCTTTCGTATGAATGTTGTTTAATAAAAGGGCTGAGAGAATAAAAACTAAAATTTTTGTTTCAACGGATTGTAAAAGTTTTTTCATTGTTTTCTGGTTTATGGAAGCAAATTTAAACCGCTTAGGTTGAGTAGAAAAATTGATTTGGAGGGATTCTTACGCGTTCAAGGGTGCGAATAAAGAAAGCCTACGAATCTAGGGTGTACGAATAACGAAAGCTTACGAATCTACGTATCTGCGAATTTACGAATAACGAAAGCCTACGAATCTACGTATCAACGAATGTACGAATAACGAAAGCCTGCGAATCTAGGGTGTACGAATAGCGAAAGCCTACGAATCTACGTATTTACGAATGTACGAATAACGAAAGACTGCGAATTTAGGGTGTACGAATAACGAAAGCCTACGAATCTACGTATCAACGAATGTACGAATAGCGAAAGCCTACGAATCTACGTATTTACGAATGTACGAATAACGA
>JBDTTM010000097.1:0-11513 GCA_039930605.1 Bacteroidota bacterium | reverse complement strand
CATCATAAGGGGTAGCGAAAATCCAGAATAATAATACCAGCCAAATGAACCACCAGGTAAGATGCATTCCCCAGAAATGATAACCTTCGTAAAACATAATTATTTAATTTTATTGTTAGTGAATATTTAATTTACAGCAAACGCCCGGAACGGAGTTTTACTAGCACCTGGAATTTACCTTCCATTTTATCAACCACGCCAACTGCATTACTTCTAAAACTGATGAATTCAAACTTGGAATTTTCTGCAATGGCTAAAAAGGAAGTCATCAAACAACTATTAACTGAAGCAACAAATAGATCCTCTGGCAACCAAATACCCGCTAAACCTTTGGGAATTCAGGAGGAGCAGCTACTTCAATTCGTTGTATTAGTAAAGGGAAACTTAAGGTACCTTTTCTATCTTGATTCCATTCAAGATAGACTTCAATATCAGCCATCCTTAATTATTTGTCTGTTTGATTTTTAACGACACTCATTGTTAATAGAAAAATGACAAAGAGAGTGGATTTTCCTCTCTCCTTTTTTAGTCAACCAATGAATAGTCGTGTTCAACAACCAATTCATTATCCACTGACCATACGCCAGGCGCATTAAATGCCAATCTTCCGGCTTCTTCTTTTTGATAAATAGAATTAACCGCTCCGGTTAAAGTTGCCCTGTTTCCTGAAACTTCCACGTTAATGTCTATATTTCCCAACGACCAATTACGTGCAAGCGCAGCTTCTACATCTGATTTTTCAATAGCATCTTTTGTTTCAGATTTAAGAGTAATGTTGTTCGAAACACCTTTTACTCCTGTAAGATTTTCTACGGCTTTCTTTGCGGCATCTTTTTGGTAGTTCCATTGCAGTTCGCCTTCAAGTGTTACCCATCCGCTTTCTACCTTTACTTTAATCTTGTCATTCGGAACATTCCAATTCCATTTCCAGGAGTTCATTACTTCGCTTGCAATTTCAGTGTCATTCTTTTTAAACGAACCACCATAATTGACTTCAATTTCTTCTGCGACTGCTTTTACTCCAATTACATTTTTAGCTGCATTCTCAGCTTCCACTTTTTTGGAATAACTGTCAACAACACCTGTTAAGGTGATTACTCCATCCTTGGCGGTAACTCCAATTTCTGCTGCGTTCAATAGCGGTTCCCATTTAATGGCGTTAAGAACGTCCTTCTGTAAATCTTCGTTTGATTTAAACATTTCTAATTTGATTTATGAATTAACTGATTTGTTATTAGGGAACAAATGTTCCAAAAGAGATTTTAAAATCAGTTACACAATTGTTTAAATAAGTTACATGATTCTCACATCCGAAGACTATTTAACATTATAAAACTATCATTGCATCTGTCACATCATTTATTTTAAAATAGGATATGAACAAATTAATTATAACATTACTAAGTGCCTTTCTTTTTGTATCCGGTTGCAAAAACGCTTCTGAAAAAAAGTTTATGGCAGCGGCTGCTCCTGAAAGGCAAGACACTTCTTTATTTTATCTTGATTCAATACAAATCATAAATTATTTTAATCAACATTCACAAGCGCTTGATGATGAAGAAAAGTTGAAATCATTTTATGAAAAAAGAAATTATTCTTTTGCATGGATTCGCGGTGAGGGATTTAATGAACAGGCAGGAAATTTTATCAATCTTTTCAACCAGGAAGAAAGGGAAAGCGGGAATGATTCTGTTTTCTTTCATGATAAATTGCATACACTTTTTACTGTTCTTTCGGAAGAAGATTATAAATTTCACAGCAAAGACAGCATTACAGCAGAGATGGAACTTTTATTGACAATAAACTTTTTTGATTACGCAAAACGAAACTGGGCGAGTGCGAGCAATGAAGAATTAAAAAAAGTGAGTTGGTTCATAGAGCCAAGAAAAATAAATTACGAGAACCTGCTGGACACCATTTTAAAAAGCGATCGCAATTCACTTGCTGCTTATGAGCCCGTTTACCGTCAATACGAATTACTGAAAAAATTCCTTCATCAATATGATGTCATAGAAAAAAAGGGTGGATGGGCTGCATTGCCTTTTGATAATAAGAAGCTGAAGCGAGGAGATACTTCTCCATTAGTTGCCGAAATAAAAAAACAACTTTATTTAAGAGCAGATTTAACTACTAACGATAGTACAGAATTATTTGATGAAGCGCTTTCAAATGCATTAAAAATGTTTCAGAATAGGCATGGTTTAAAAGAAGACGGGACATTAAATGAAAAAACTTTGCAGGAATTGAATGTTTCTGTGCATGACAGGATACAGCAAATTTTAATTAACATGGAACGTAGCCGATGGGTTCCGGCTGAAATGAAAGGAGATTATCTTGGTGTAAATATTCCTGAATTTAAATTGCATGTTTACCATAATGATAGTTTGGAATGGAGTTGCAAGGCAGTTGTTGGCAGATCTAAAGAAGTTAACAATACGGTAATATTTAATGATAGCCTTGAATACATTGTATTCAGCCCGTACTGGAATATTCCTAAAACTATTCTCCTGAAGGAAACGCTGCCGGCAGAAAAAAGGAATCCGGACTATTTGAGCAGTCACAACATGGAAGTGGTTAATGCTAAAGGAAAACTTATTGAAGGATCTTCAATAGACTGGAAAAACTATTCCACGAATTTTCCCTATATCATTCGTGAAAAACCCGGAAAAAATAATTCATTGGGATTGGTGAAATTTTTATTTCCAAATTCCTATGACATCTACCTGCACGATACACCGGAAAAATCATTATTCGATGAAACTACACGTACTTTCAGCCATGGCTGCATCCGAATAGAGGAACCATTTAAACTGGCTAAGTTTTTATTAAGAAATGATTCAAGATATAGCGATGAAAAAATAAAGGCGCTGATGGATGGCGGTAAAGAAACTTTTGTGAAGATGGAAGCAAAAGTTCCTGTTTTTATCGCATATTTCACCGCTTGGGTTGACAGGAGCGGAAAACTAAATTTCAGAGATGATATATATCATCATGATGACAAAATGAGGCAGATTATGTTTAATTAATCAAACGCTCATATCTTTATGTTTACTTTTACGTTGAACACATAATCTGTTCTCTTCCCTTTTATATCTAAAAAAATAAAAATGAGATACCTCTTTTTAGGGAAATCAAAGTATTTAATTCTTCTTGTTCTGTTTCTTGCAGCTGATTCAGGTTTTTCAAAATTTGACAGCAAAAAGAAAATAGTTGTTGCCAACAAATGCAGTTTGTATGATGAATTAAATCTTGCAGAAATTGGGTTAAAGGAATCCATTTTTAATAAAGCATTGGCAGGATGGAATAATTTGGTCAGGCAACAGCATATACAAAAGGCGAATTTACTTTCCATCGCTGATTTAACACAATCATCCAATTCAAAACGATTGTATGTAATTGATATGGAGAATAGGAAAGTGTTGTTCAATACTTATGTTGCGCATGGTCGGAATTCCGGTGAAGAGTATGCGTATTTATTTGCAAACAAACCAGAGTCATTTAAATCAAGTCTTGGATTTTATATAACCGGTGAAACATACAATGGTGCACATGGCTTATCTATGAAACTGTTTGGAGTGGAAAGGGGAATTAATGATGATGCGGAACAACGAGGAATTGTTATGCACGGTGCTCCTTATGTGAGTGAGTCATTCATTCGTCAAAACGGTCGTTTAGGTCGCAGCCAGGGATGCCCAGCAGTTCCTATAGAACTTTGCAATCCCATTGTTAATTGTATAAAATCCGGTTCTGGTTTTTTTATGTTTTATCCTGACAGCAATTATTATAAATCATCTTCTCTTTTATAATTCAAAATAGTTTTATTTTTTTTAGTTGAGAAGTTCAGCTTAGGTCTTTTGTATTTTATTAACTAAAGCCAAATTTTTAGGTTTAAAAAGGATGATGATTAATATTCCCAAAACAGTTATTAAAAATCCCATGTAGTTTACAATGTTTTTGTTGGTAACATCAGCAGTAAAAGCAATGTCTATAGTTGAATGAAAAACTGCGCATATTAAAATGCTTCCGCGAGATGAGTTAAACAGCCATGTCAGCAAAACACTTCCTGTAAGTAAACTGAAAATCCAACCAATTATTCCAGGCAATTCCATTGAAGTGTAACCCGGTCTGTAAAAAAATAATGGCAAATGCCACAAAGCCCACAACAATGCCAGCAGAAAACTTGCTGTTAATGCGTTCATTTTATTCTGAAGTCGTGGCAATGCAAATCCACGCCAACCTACCTCTTCACCAAAGCCAAAAAATATTAAGGTGTAGAAAAGGAAAGAGATAAAACTGAGTTGGGGAAACTCTTTGGTTGTTAGCAAACCGACCAATTGTATTGGTTCATTGCTGATGAAGTAATTGATCACCGATGCGAGGATAGCAAGCAGGAAAGGGCTGAACAAAGCAATGATCAGATAAATGATTGGCTTTATTTGAAAGCATTTTTTAAGCAGAATATTTATTCCCTCCTTTTTCAGGAAGATGAAAGTGGTGATAAAAGATGCTAATAAAGGTCCGAGCGCACCAAGCGCATGTTGAAAGGTTAAAGCGGGTAAATTGTTTACTCCGAAAATGTGCGCGTATAATGGAAACCAAATCGACCAGGAGATTAAGTAGGAAAGCAGGAAATAGGTAATTAGTTGCTTCACTGTATTGCACTGTTTCGTCTAATCCTTATTTTTAATAACTCATACCAAAGTACAGAAACGAAAGCTGTTCCGATGCAAATAGCCAGCTGAGATAAACTCAATTGTTCAAATTCAAAAAAGTCTGTTAACGGCTTAATATAAATCAAGAGTGTTGTGATGGCAATAGTGATACCTATAATGAGTAACACCATGTTGTTTTTATAGCGAATGGTTGTGAAGATTGAATAATAAAAGGAGCGATTAACCAGCGTGAGAAAGATGTTTGCGGCAATGAGCACTGAAAAAACCATGGTGCGGGTATGTGATTCATCAAAGCCTTTGTAAACAGAAAATTGATAAGTAAATAAAGTTCCGGCAGTAATAATTAATCCCTGAATAATGCTTGTGATAATTTCTTTACGGTTGAAAAACGTAGTTGTAAACGGTCGTGGCTTTTGAATCATGGCATTTTTCTCTATGGGTTCGTTTTCAAAAATAATGGAACATGTTGGTCCCATAATTAATTCTAAAAAAATGATATGAACCGGTGAAAAAATATTCGGGTAAACCCAAGCCAAAGCCAATGGTATAAACACTGTAAGTATGATCGGGATGTGAATAGACACAATGTAAAGAAATGCTTTTTTAAGATTCGCGTAGATCTTTCGGCCCATCGCTACTGCATCCACCATTTTTGATAAATCATCTTCTAATAAAATAAGTGATGCTGCCTGCTTTGCAATCTCTGTTCCTTTTTTGCCCATCGCAATTCCAATGTGAGCTGCTTTCAATGCCGGCCCATCATTCACTCCATCACCTGTCATTGCTACAATCTGATTTTTTGCTTTCAATGCGTTGATGATTTTCAGTTTGGCTTCCGGAAACATTCGGGTGAAAATGTTTGTATCTAAAACATTTTCCTTCAATTCAGTATCAGACAATTTCATCAGTTCATCTCCTGTCAAACTTTTTTCAATACCTCTAAATCCTATTTGTTTTGCAATGGCAGTTGTGGTTGCGGAATTGTCACCAGTAACAATTTTGACTGCTATTCCTGCTTTATAGAAATTTTCTAAAACGGCTTGAATGTTTTTCTTTGGAGGGTCGTAGAAAGCAACAAGGCCTTTAAAAGTAAATTTAAATTCGTGTTGTGTTTTCGGGAAATTATTTCCTGCAAAATTTGCTTCGCCAACTGCCAATAAACGATATCCTTCAACGGCTAATGTTTTAATTGCAACTTCAATTTGTTGTTTTTCTTTTTCTGATATATTTGATACAGCCATCAACGCTTCCGGTGCCCCTTTTGCAGCAATAATTCTTTTTCCGGAATTATCTTCAAACAAATGAGTCATCATGGGAGGTTTTCCACTCAATGGATACTCGTGAATCATTGTAAAGTCAGGTCGTGCATCGTCCCGCTTTAAACCGGTATATGCATCATGCAATGCCACTTCCATGGGGTCAAAAGGGATGGGTTCACTAGCCCACATGGAAAGTGTAATCAGTTCTATTTCATCATTATTTAACTCACCGGGATTGGTAATTCTTTGAGACGAAAGTGAAAACACTTTTGCTAAACTCATCTTATTCTCTGTAATCGTTCCTGTTTTATCGGTACAAATAACAGTAGCGCTGCCGAGGGTTTCAACTGTTTTCATTTGCTTTACAACAATCCCCATTTTCATCAATCGCCATGCACCTATTGCCATGAAAGTGGTAAATGCCATTGGAATTTCTTCAGGCAAAATACTCATCGCAAGAGTGAGGGCTTTAAGCAAACTGTCTAATACAAGATGAGACCGAAAAAAATTTATTCCCCAAACAAGCAGAAACACAAAGACACCTGTGATTACTAATTTTTTTACAAAGTTATTTATCTGAATTTCAAGCGGCGTTTTTTCTTCTTTGATGTTTTCTAAACTCTTGCCGATCTTACCTAACCTGGTTTCGTTGCCAATAGCTGTAATCGTTGCAATGGCCAATCCACTTGCAACAGTTGTACCTTTAAAGACAAGATTGTCCTCTTTTGCTTTGTCTTTGAAAACGGATAATGATTCTCCAGTAAGAACAGATTCGTTTACAGAGAAATCATTGGAATGCACGATGGTGCCATCAGCAGAAATGGATGTTCCTTCCTCAGCCACCAGGCTGTCACCAACAACTAATTCTTCACTTTTTATTTCTATTACATTTCCATTGCGGATTACTTTGCATTTGGGTTGGGTGAAATCTTTTAATTTTTCAAGCGCATTTCTACTTCTTGAATCCTGGAACAAGGCAATTACGGAAACGATAAGAATTGCTGACGCGAGAAAAATACCATCGCCTGTTTTTCCACTGATAAAATAAATAGAAGATGCCACCAACAATAAAATTATCATTGGCTCCTTTGCCAAGCTTTTAATGGCATCTAAAACTCCATTTTCTTTTTTGTAGTTAAGTGTATTCTGCCCATATTTTATTCTTGCAGCATTTACCTGCTCATCTGTAAGGCCGGTTATGTTGAAATTGTTTGCAGGCATTGTCGAAGATGATTTTCCGGAATAATATTAAGGCGGTTATTGAAATTTATTTTAAAACGTATACAGGAATATTTTCAAATCTTTTAACGTCTCCTGCATTTTTCACACTCTTTATTTTAATGAAACAGGTTTCATTAATTTCTCTGCTGCATTTATATTTTCAATTCCTTTGATGAGTGCATCAGGATTGAATGAAATGCTGTCAATGTTTTGCTCAACAAGAAACTGTGCGAATTCAACATGGTCGCTTGGTGCTTGTCCGCACAATCCGATTTTTCGATTCATCTTTTTTGCCACTCTGATCACATCAGCAATCAATTTTTTCACAGCCGGATTTTGTTCATTAAATAATTCAAAGATGATAGATGAATCCCTGTCAATACCAAGCGTAAGTTGCGTGAGGTCGTTGGAGCCAATGGAAAAACCATCAAACACCCGTGAAAATTCTTCTGCAAGAATAATGTTGCTTGGAATTTCTGCCATCACATAAATTTCCAACCCCTTCTCGCCTCGTTTCAAACCATATTCTTCCATTAGTGCAACTACTTTTTCTCCTTCCTCAACGGTTCTGCAAAACGGTATCATCAATTTTACATTCGTCAAACCCATTTCACCGCGAACTATTTTCATTGCTTCACATTCCAAACGAAAACCTTCTTTGTACCGCTCACTATAATAACGAGATGCTCCGCGGAATCCGAGCATCGGATTTTCTTCTAGCGGTTCAAAATCTTTTCCGCCAATAAGATTTGCATATTCATTCGTTTTGAAATCGCTCATTCTTACAATCACATCTTTCGGATAAAATGCACAGGCAATAGTTGCGACTGCCTGCGAAAGCTTATCTACAAAATATTTTTCCTTATCCGGATAATGATGTGTGAGTAATTCAATTTCCTGTTTTACTTTTTTATCTTTTAGCTCATTGAATTTTACCAATGCCATAGGATGAATGCGGATTGCATTATTGATGATAAATTCCAAGCGCATCAAACCCACGCCATTGTTCGGATAGAACGAAAGTTTAAATGCTTTCTCCGGATCGGCAACAATAAGCATGACTTGTGTTTCAGGCAATTTAATATTTTGCAAATCAATTTCACGTTCTGTCCACTCTAATTTTCCATCGTAAACAAAACCTATTTTTCCCTCAGAACATGAAACAGTAATCAGTTGTCCGTCCTTTATATTTTGTGTTGCATCACCTGTTCCTACAATGGCTGCAACACCTAATTCTCTTGCAACAATGGAAGCATGACTTGTTCTGCCGCCTTTGTTAGTAATGATGGCTCCGGCTTTTTTTAAGATAGGGTCCCAATCAGGACTTGTCATTTCTGTAATTAAAATTTCTCCCGGCTGAAGTTTATCGGACTCGGCAGGTGATTGTAATAGTTTTGCAATGCCTGAAATTATTTTACTTCCGATGGCTTCACCTTTAGTAAGAGGCACTTTTCTTTTTTCTGTTAGCTGATACTCGTGCTGCTTATATGGATTGCGCCGGCTCTGCACAGTTTCAGGTCGAGCCTGTACAATAAAAAACTTTCCGCTGATTCCATCCTTCGCCCATTCAATGTCCATCGGTTTTTTGTAATGCTCTTCAATGGTAAGAGCCCAGTTTGCAAGCTTCCATACTTCATCATCGTTCAAAACATATTGCTCTTGTTTTTGAATTGGCGTATCAATGTTCACTGTGAAACCTGTCTGACCATTTTCTTTGTCAGCATAAATCATTGTCTTGTTTTTGCTTCCCAGATTTTTTGAAACGGTTGCCTTCATTCCCGATTTGAGTGTTGGTTTGAAAACAAAATATTCATCAGGAGTTACACTGCCTTGCACAATATTTTCACCAAGACCCCAAACACCTGAAAGCAAAATAATATTCTGGAAACCAGATTCAGGTTCAATAGTGAAACAGATACCGGAACATGCTTGGTCGGAACGCACCATTTTTTGTACACCTGCAGAAAGTGCAACATTCATGTGCTCAAACTTATTATCTTCCCTGTATTTGATTGCTCTGTCCGTAAACAACGAAGCAAAACAACGCTGAACCGCTTTTAGAACTTCTTCTTCTCCTTTTATATTGAGAAACGAATCGTGCTGACCGGCAAAACTTGCAGTGGGTAAATCTTCGGCGGTGGCGCTACTACGAACAGCAACTTCTGCTAGGGATTCGTTTTGAAAAAGTTCTTGATAAAATTTAATAATTTCCCTTTTTAATTCATCAGGCATCGTACCATTGAGAACCAATTTTCGCGCCTGGAGACCGACTTCTCTTAAATTTGAGAAGCTTTGTTTATCAAGACCATTCATCAACTCCGTTAATTTTTCTTTCAGATGATTGCTCTCCACGAACAGCCACCATGCATCAACAGTTGTTGCAAAACCATCTGGAATATTTATTCCTTTCGGAGAAAGCTGGTTAAACATTTCTCCGAGTGAAGAATTTTTTCCGCCAACTGATTTTACATCTGTTGAATTTATTTGCGAGAATTTTTTTATCAGCATATTCATAAATTTATTTTTTTGAATTGATTATATATTATCTTCTATTTTAGAAATTGCTTTCGTACTTTTTTATTTTAAACAGGTAAAATTGGATTTATCTAAATGCTTAAATCATGACATGCATCATATTAATATATGATAAGAATCACATAATAAATTGGTGGTATAAGCTTCCCTGAAAGTCCGCCAGTTAAAAATAGAGAAATAAATTCAAACCTCTGAATTTAACGGCTTATGAAAAAATCCAGATTTGCTGAAACACAGATAGTTTACATTCTAAACAGGCATGAGAATGGAACGAAAGTCTCTGAACTGTGCAGAGAGGTGGGTATCTCCGGGCAAACATTTTACAAATGGAAAGAAAAAAGAAAGGAGGCACGGGTGTGAACGAATTCAAGCGGGTGAAAGAGCTTGAGGAAGAGAACTTCAGGCTCAAGCGTATTGTTGCCAACCAGACATTAGAAATTGATGCAGTTAAATACGTACTTGAAAAAAGTACGGAAGCCTGAGGAAAATTTAAGTTGCGTGAAAGTTATCGTAGAACAGAAATACTTAACCGTTCGTCAGGCCTGCAGAAAGATTAAAATTTCAATGGAATCATAAGCGGGTCTATATTATAATGTTCACACATAGATGGGATTGAACATAAAAAGAAGAGCTCGCAAGCGCTTGCCAGCAAGATTGAAGTAAATGCTTTTCCATCCCGAACAAATCAACCAGGTTTGGAGTAACGATTTTATGAGCGAAAGACTTTGGGATGGAAGTAAAATCCGATTGCTGATGTTTTTTGATGGTTGTAATCGTGAAGTCCTGTGGATTGAAACTGATACATCACTTCCTGATAAACGTGTGATCCGCGTTCTTAAAGAGTCGTTGTTAATGGACACAACACTTCTGGTTGATAAATCTCTGCAGGTGTTCTGTAGTTGAATGGAAACTGTTAATTTATATTAGTTTCGGATGTATCATTGCGATTAATCTACTTCCCATCTTTTTTTGCAAGACTTTAAAATATTTGTTTACGATTAACCACGGCAGACCGTTTAAAAATATTTTTCTTTTGAAGATATAGCGATCAATAAATTATTTCTACAGATTATTATTTAAGGTTAGTTTTTTTCCTTTTCATCACCCAATAGATTCCCTTCACATTGGCTTCCCATTCAGGCAAAAGAATAACGAGTATAATTTCTTCTATAAGGTCAATAGCTGTTATGAGGGCTGCTGCATAAAACAAACTGTAAAGAGGTTTAGCTAAAAAGAAAACCAGGATAAGAAATGAACCTTGAAGCAGGGCTGCAAGCTTAGCAAAATAAGTATGGAAGCTTGATACTTTATGATATCGTATCAGCGCAAGACCGGTTTGTAAAATAAATAGTACAAGCAAAATTAAGATGCTTATAAACTCTTCGTGAATAAAGTTTGGCTTTAAAACAAAGACTCCAACTATGGCCGCAACAATGGTCATATCATCGGCAATGGAATCAAGTTTTGAACCGAGTATGCTTGCAACTTTAAACCTGCGTGCAAGGTATCCATCAATCATATCTGTAAAAAAGCTAACTGCAAGCAGCCACTTAAACAAATCTGTCTTGTGATAGAAAATTAAAAATACTAAAAGTGGAGCGGCCAGTAACCTATAAATTGTAATGCCATTGATTATATAATAGTTGCGATTTCTCATTAATAAATTAATTTTTAAAGATCACAAGATAACAAAACACAAAAAGTGCGGAACTTAAAAGCGAATCAAAGCGGTCCAGAATTCCGCCATGACCGGGAAGAATAGTTCCGGAGTCTTTTATTTGCAAACTTCTTTTCATCATGGATTTTATAAAATCACCGAAGGTTC
>JBDTTM010000096.1:0-11536 GCA_039930605.1 Bacteroidota bacterium | reverse complement strand
AAACACAATGGTAAAATTTGAAACTGCATATAAATCCAAAGAACTGAAAGCCCATTTAATTACGGCTGAATATTCTGCTGCATATTCCGAAAAAGATTTTAATGCTTACCCTGCTATCTCTTTTCCTTTAATATCATGCTTTGACTACAAATCCGCTAAAAAGAATTTTGTCATTGACACCAATCATATTTTATTTGAAAAAGGCGAAATAGAATTCACCGTATCAAAATATTCAACATTCAAAAAGGATGCAACGCTTTCTATACAGTTTTTAAAACCCAATGGTGAGTTAGCTGATTTTTTTACCCGAAGCAAGACACATATCATGTTGCAAAAGAGAAATCTTCAAACAGAAATTTTGCTTCGTAGGTTCTTGCCTGTTGCTTTCGGGAAAGACGAAACATTTAAAGAACAAATTCTGCTTGACATTATCAATAAGATTGTATTCATCAATGGAAATTCACCTCAACAGGTTCATGGAAAACCTTACAGCATAAAGCAAATTGACCAATCCAAAGATTTTATTCACGCGCATTACCATGATGATTTAAGAATTGCAGAAATTGCTTCGGCAGCCAATCTAAGCCCTTTCCATTTTTCAAGATTGTTCAGAGAAATTACAGGGTATGCGCCTTATGATTATCTTTTGATGACAAGAATTGAGCATGCAAAAACATTAATTGAAACTGGCGTTTCGGTAACGCAAACTTCCTTTAGCATAGGGTTTAATAGTTTAGAAAATTTTTCTTTTGCATTCAGCAGAATTGTAGGCACTTCTGCGTCTGCATACAAAAAAAGCAAGATTTCTAAAATACTTTAAACTGCTCCACTTTACTTTTGACAAATAAAAATCAAAGGTATAATGCCTGAAAGAAAAATCACATACACATTTCAGTCACTCAGTATAAATAATTGGAAGCATTTTGAAAACCTGTTTGGTGAAAGAGGTGCATGTGGCGGTTGCTGGTGCATGACATGGCGGCTCACTTCAAAAGAATATGAAAAACATAAAGGCAAGGGCAACAAACAAAAAATTTATAAATTAGCAAAGGCAGAAGCACCACTTGGCGTAATTGCTTTCAAAAATAAAATTCCAGTCGGATGGTGTTCCGTTTCTCCCCGACATACATTAGTGCGTTTAGAAAATTCCAAATTGCTAAAACGAATTGACGACATGCCTGTATGGAGCATCACTTGTTTATTTGTTCAAAAAGAATTCAGAAGAAAAAATATTTCGTCCCTTCTTATTAAAGAAGCAGCCGACTACGCTTTTAGTAACGGAGCAACCATTGTAGAAGCATATCCCGTTATTCCGAAAAAGAAAAGCATGCCCGATGTTTTCGCTTTCACGGGTATTGCAAATGCGTATTTCAAAGCAGGATTTAAAACAGCACATCAGCCGAATGAAAACAGGTTAATCATACGCAAAGAAATAAAACATGCATAATAGAAATCTTTTAGAAAATCATCTTTATTTTCTCGGTTCACACAGAGGTAAGCGGGAATCGTTTGAGCAAGTAGAATTTATTCACAGCGATAAACCCGCATTCAATATCGCTTTTCCTCTCTCAGCCGACAGCGTTATTACCATCGGTTCTATGTTTCACATTTATTTACCCGATTGGATAAATGTAAATGAGAAAACATTATCAGGATGGAAAAAATCAGGCAGTATAACTTACATGATTTTATCAGGAACAAAAGATAATTGGAAAATCAACAACAAAATAATAGCAACAAAAATCGGAACAACTGCTGATATGGAAAATTTCAGTTTGGTGCAGGGAAAGGGATTTTGCGAATCAGAAGATGATTTCAAAGAATGGCATCCCTGGATGAGAGAAAAAAATATGATTAATGCCAGCGACACCAATCAACATTTTTATGTCGGATACGATAACGAAAAACCTGTTGGTGTTTGTCTCTCAATCATTCATAATAATCTATTGGGAATTTACGCAGTAGCCACCTTACCCGAATATCGGAAACAGGGTGTCAGCGCAGCCATTATGAAACGGGCAATCAATGACTCACAGAAATCAAATATCCGCCCTGTTACATTGCAGGTAATGACAAACTCTTATGCGCATCAGTTTTACAAGCGCCTTGGGTTTGCGGATGCTTTTCACTGCGATATTCTAACTCATGAGTAACCCCCCCCTTTCAAATCGCATTCAATCGCTTGACATTCTAAGAGGAATCGTAATGGTATTAATGGCAATAGACCATTCACGCACATTTCTTCATACCGAATACGCACAGTTTAATGCCGAAAATCTTTCCAAAACCTATCCTCTGCTATTCTTCACTCGCTGGATAACCCACTTTTGCGCTCCTGTTTTTATTTTTCTTGTCGGCACTTCAATTTATCTTATGCAACAAAAAGGAAAATCCAAAACAGAAATTTCTCTATTTCTCATTAAAAGAGCTTTGTGGCTTATCATTTTAGAATTAACTTTTTTTCGCTTCTGCTGGAATCCTGATTTGTCAAACCCTGAAATAGATTTATTGGTTATTTGGGCAATCGGAGCAAGCATGCTCTTTATGGCATTTCTTATTCATCTTCCATATAGGGTAATTTTAATTTTCGGAATCAGTATTCTCCTATTTCATAATTTGCTTGCAAACATCACTTGGACTAATTTACTTTGGGGAGCATTGTATAAAGGAGGAGAACATCAGTTTATAGGAAATGTCACAATCATTTTTCTTTATCCTTTAATTCCGTATTTCGGACTGATAGCCCTCGGATATTCTTTAGGAAAAATTTATCAGCAAGGATTCAGTGCATACAAACGTAGAAATATTTTAATCACTTTAGGAACAAGCGCACTAATTTTATTTCTCATTCTCCGTTTCTTCAATATCTATGGAGACCCTAAACCGTGGCAACCACAAAAGGATTTTATTTTTTCTTTTATGGCATTTCTAAAAACAACAAAATATCCTGTGTCCTTATTATTCACATTCATGACTTTAGGACCCACTCTTTTATTTCTTGCATTCATTGAACCAATTAAAAATAAAATAACTTCTTTCTTTTCAATCATCGGCTCAGTGCCCATGTTCTATTATACCCTGCATCTTCCCTCATTTGCTCTTATTGCCTTTCTTTCAGGAGGATTAAATAAATACAATTTGGCAATGGTTTATTGTTGGTTCGCAGCAGTTGTATTTATTTTGTCTTTGCTTTGCCGGAAATACGCCAAATACAAATTCTCACATCCCGAAAAATGGTGGCTCGCTTATTTTTGATTTCTTCTTTTCTCTTTTAAAAAATTAAATCATTCTAACGCACGCGCAAGCATAAATGATACGCAACGACTATATTCTTGGTAGAGACTTTTTAGCTCACTTCGTTGTTGTTATTGATTTTCAAAACAAAGTATTTTCTTCTCAAAAATAATTTGAGATTCACTTTCATTCTAAAAAAAGAGATTGACAAATTATAGAAATAAAATCATTCATCATTTTTCACAATGAATTTAAATCCTGTACCATAAACATTTTGTATTTCAATATCAGTTTCCGTTTTTAAAAGCTTTCTCAACCGGGTAATAAATACATCCATACTTTTCGCAATATAATAATCATCACTTTTCCAAATCCTATTCATCAGATACTGCCGGTGCACCAGTTCATTTTGCTTCTCACAGAAAATCCGCAACAGTTCGGCTTCCTTCATGGATAAACCTTTTTCAGTTTTATCAGAAAATATCAGTTTTCGTTCGCTGAATAATAATATGCAACTGCCAAAAGTAAAAATATCATTCTCCATCTTTACTTCATTTACATTGGTTCGTTTAAGAACCGCATTCACACGAAGCAAAAGTTCCATCACACTAAAAGGTTTGGTAATATAATCATCGCAACCACTCTCAAATCCTTTTATTTTATCAATCTCCATTGAACGCGATGTTAAAAATATAATAGGTATGTTTTGATTTTGAATGCGCATTTCTTTTGCCAAAGCAAAACCATCTTTGTAAGGCAGCATAACATCAAGTATGCACAATTGAAATGCTTGTTGATTAAAAATCCGAAAGCCCTGTTTGCCATCCGTACAAATGGTGACGGCAAACCCTTTTGTTTCCATATTTTCCTTCAATAAATAGGCAAGGTTTTCATCATCCTCTACAATTAATATTTTTTGTGTTGATGTGTTCATCTCAATTGTTTAAAAGGGAAATAAATTTCAAACTCAGTGCCTTCCGAAGGATAACTTTTCACTGAAATTTTCCCGTGGTGTGAATCTATAATAGTCTTGACATATGTAAGCCCTAATCCAAATCCTTTGATTGTATGAATATCACCCGTTGGTTCACGATAAAATTTTTCAAAAATTTTCTTTTGGGCTTCTTTTGATATCCCTTGTCCTGCATCTTTTATCGTGAAGGAAACTCCTTCATTATTATTTCTTGTTGTGATTGTTATTTGCAAAGTTTTTTGCGAATATTTAATTGCATTATCTAACAAATTACAGAATACATTAATCAAATGTGTTTCATCAGCTTCAATCATGTATTTTTTCGCCTCAAAAATAAATTGTATTTCACAATCTCTTTTTAATAAAACTGGTTCAAAACTTGATGCCGCTTTTAAAAGTACCTGATGTAAATCCAATTGCTCAAATGTTAAATGAATTTTTTCTTTTTCAAATTGTGCCACTTGCAAAATTTTCTCAATATTCTCTCTAAGCCGTTCTGTTTCCTGCCCTAATATTCCATAAACTTTTGCATTCGGTTCATTCTCCAAAATCCCTTTACTTGAAAGTGTTTCAAGTGCTACCGAAATGTTTGCTAATGGAGTTTTAAATTCATGAGTCATATTATTAATAAAATCATTTTTTAATTCCGATAATTTGCGTTGCCTGTAAATCACACGAATGAAAAGATAAAATGAAATTAAGAGAATGAATGTTACCAGCAATGAAACAATTAAGACATTGCGAATTCCTGAAAATAAAATGTGGTTATAATCATCAAAATATAAAACCAAATCATAAGGTTTGTTGAAATACTTGTTTCTGGTCAGTTGAACCCGAAATACATTGTTTAAAAGTTTATTCGTGTTTGCACCATGAGTGCTATACTCGATTTTATTGTCTTCATTTTTTAAATAACCAAAATGAAATCCATCTGCTATTGCGTAATTGCTTAACTGTGCTTTCAAAATTGAATCTACAAGTAAAGTATCGTATCTACTCACAATGGATTCCTTATCAGAAAGTTTTTCCTGAAAGTTTTTAAGGTTTACTCCCTGAGGAATATTGCGTTCAGTGGTATAAGCCGTTGAATCGTTTACTACATAATGGAACTTAAGTATTATTTCAAGATCCATTGGATTATTAAATTTCATATCATTCCAGTTGAAAGGAAGATTTTCATCAGCATGCTCATAATACATCGGCACAGTATCAACTGAATTAGGGACTTTAGAAATATATTTATCATTATCCCACTTCTGCCTAATCATATAAAAACCTTCATGTGGGTTGATTGGAATTTTTGAAAACATTTCAAAGCATGAAATATTATCATTTACTGCGTCCATGGTTTTATTCATGGCATCCATTGTCTTTGAATGAATGTTTCTTTCATTTAATTTATAAGAAGAAAAAGCCCAAAAAATCTGCACTGCAATCAAGGAAAGCAATCCAAACGAAACGAAACCAATAATAAGTTTTATCCTCCTAAATTCCATAAGGCAAAGTTCTTTTTTTTTTGATTACGGTATCAGAATTAAGTATGTTTTAAGTTTTGTTTTGTTTTTATTAATCCTTAGTAATTTAAGACATACCTACTTTCGTATCGATAGAAAATAAACTTTTAAAAATAAAAATCATGATAAAAAAATTCTACAAAAAATCACTTGCTACTTTACTTTCGCTGATGCTATTTGTTTCAGCATTCAGCCAGGGCACATGGATACAAAAAACTGACTTTGGTGGAACAGCCCGATACGGGACCGTTTCTTTTACCATCGGAACCAAAGCATATGTAGGATTGGGTATTGATGGTGCACTCAAAAATGATTTTTGGGTTTACGACCAAATAACTGGACTATGGTCTCCTATAGCACCATTTCCGGGAGCGGCAAGATACGAAGCCGTGGCTTTTGCCATCGGCAATAAAGGATATGTCGGAACAGGAGCTGCCGGTACTGCTTTCCCATACACTCCTCATTATGCCGACTTTTGGGAATACGATCCTGCAAATAACCAGTGGAATCCTAAAGCTGCTTTCCCTGGAACTGCAAGATTTGGCTCTGTAGGATTCTCAATAGGAACCAAAGGATATATCGGAACTGGGTTTGATGCCTTCACTTATTTTCAAAATGATTTTTGGGAGTATGACCAGCCAAACAACCAATGGAATCAAATAGCACCTCTGCCGGGATTGAGCAGAATGGAAGCAGCCGGATTTTCAATCGGCAACAAAGGATATATTGGTACAGGTGGCAATTTCATGGTGGGTGTGCTTCTCAATGATTTTTGGGAATACGACACTACTAACAACCAATGGACCCAAAGAACTGATTTTGGTGGAACGGTTAGAAACCTCGCTGTTGGCTTTTCTATTGGGGATAATGGATATATCGGAATTGGCGGCGATTTTTCCTCTGTAGCTTATCCTGATTTTTGGGAATACAACCAGGGCAATAACCAATGGACGCAAATAACAAATTTTGGCAGCACAGGAAGATGGTTGTCTACCGGATTTGCTATTGGCAACAAAGGATATTTCACTACTGGCGGAAACTTCACCCCTACTTATAAAGATTTATGGGAATATACTCCAACAACAACCGGCATTTCCGGATCTGATTTTGAAAACGAGTTGACCGTTTTATCTTCAGCCGGATGTGGCAAATTTCAAATAACAAATACAAAATATTTTATTGAAAGAATTAATGTTTTTAATGTAGCAGGAGAAAACATTTACTCCCAATCAATCTCATCACACACAGCAGATATTAATATCACGGAAAGTCCGACCGGAATTTACTTTGTCCAAATAGTCAATGTAAAATCAGTAGTTACTAAAAAAATAATCATCACAAAATAAATCAGGTAATCATGAACCTAAAAATTATACTATTTATTGTTTTTGCCCTACCATTTACAACTGCCTTTTCTCAATGGACATCATTAAACAGCGGAACTATAAACAATTTGAATTCAATTTGTTTTACCGATTCAATAACCGGATGGATTGTCGGAGAATCGGGAACTTCAAAGAACACAATGGATGGCGGCACCATTTGGTATGACAACGGACCTGGGACTTATAATTATAACTCTGTTTACTTTACCGACTTCGCCAACGGAAATTCCGTTGGCGATGCTGGCAACGGTTTTATGACTCCATCTACAGGTATTTTTTGGTTTGCTGCAACTGGTTTAGGTGCTAATAATTTAAACTCAGTTTACTTTACCAATCCAAATATGGGTTGGATTTGTGGCGATAGTGGTAAAATTTTCAAAACAGTTAATGGCAGTTCACTAAATGGCGTTTTGTGGACAAACATAATGAGTGGAGTAACTTTATCCTTGAATTCTGTATTCTTTCCTTCAACAACATTAGGATGGGTGGTTGGCAATAACGGCACAATTTTAAATTCCATAAATTCCGGAAGCAGTTGGATTCCTCAAAACAGTACGGTTACAGTCAACCTAAATTCTGTTCATTTCTCCGGAGTTGATTCAGGCTGGGTCTGTGGTGACAACGGCGTTATTTTATTTACCTCAAACCACGGAATCAATTGGACTACACAAATCAGTGGAACAACACAAAATTTAAACTCGATTTATTTTGTCGACAAGAAAAATGGATGGGCAGTAGGCGATGCTGGCACTATTATTTCAACAGACAACGGCGGAATAAACTGGAATCCTGAGATGAGCGGAGTAACGCAAAATTTAAATTCAGTTTCCTTTTCGGGATTAAATTTCGGTTGGGCCTCGGGCAACAATGGAACTTTGATAAAATACCAGCCCCCTTTAACAGAAATCAATAATCAGTTAGAACGCGATTTGCAAATTTCTGTTTTCCCTAATCCTGCCTCAGCACAAACAACTTTTCGTTTTTCAAAAAACACAAATGCCTTAATCACTATTCAAGATGTATTTGGAAAAATAATTTTTGAAGTGTCAATTAATAATCATCCGCAAGTAACAATTCCTGTTGCCAACTTTCCAAATGGAATGTATTTTATAAAAATTTCAGTAAACAATAAATCAGTAATAAAAAAGATCGTAATAACCTCTTAGGCCTAATTGTGTAAAAAATATTTCTACAGAAAAAATTATTGTTCCCTTATTTGCTTCATTATTATTTTCACCTTTTTTTTCAGTGGTGTGTATGAACACGCTGATTCCATACTCACCAAGCATGCCTTGAATAGCTCATTTTGTGATTGGATCAATTAACAAAACTATATTCTCATGTGAACATTATCCAAATAAATAATTATACAAACACTGGGTTGGCTATAAATTTAGCAACAGGAACTTCCTATACAATTTCAAGAACACATAACTTAGATGCCTCAATTTGTCCTGTCATGAAATTTAGGCGTATGGCTTGATTGCAATCAGGATTTGTAATTGGATGATATAGGCGAAACCGTCATAAGTCTTGATCATCACTTGCCAGGAACTTATTTGGGAACTTTTACATGTCTTCAACTGTTCCTTTTAAGATATTTAATTTTTCTCGTACCGCAGGAATCGAACGCAAGGATGGCTCCTTTTCAACATTTCGTTCTAACTCTTTGCAATAAATTAATTCTTTTTCTAAGTCGTTGTCAATATCCTTTCCCGGCATACGTTCATTCCGGTTCTAATCGTACACTTAAATAGTTTTTCGAAGTTGCGTTTAGTATTCTCATAAAAATTCAATCGCAGAGATTTGATTTGATCTTGATAAGTTACAGAAGGTATTGTGCAGTATTCATTGGTGGAAGCAATGAGCCAATGGCATAAGAACAGCAAAAAACAATTTTATAATCGAGATTTTTGTGGATAGAATATTTTGATTGGCACAGACTTTTATTTCAAAATAAAAACTAAAAAATAACAATTATGATAAAATGGGCCGCTATCTTCTTCGTAATCGCCATTGTTGCAGCAATCTTCGGGTTTACAGGTATTGCAGCAGGCGCAGCAGGTATTGCTAAAACACTCTTCTTTATTTTTCTTATTCTGTGCTTGCTGGGAGTAATTCTGGGAACAACATTATTTAAAAAGAAAACATAGTCATTCTGCTTATACTTTTATTAATATTGAGGTATAAATTCCGTCAGTAATAAAATATCTCTGCCATGAACATAAAATTTAAAGGAATTGGAAAGCTTCTGAAAACCGCCTTCAAGGAATGGTGGGAAAAAGATCCGTTTAAAGAAAGTGCTGTTATTGCTTACTATGCAATCTTCTCTTTGCCCGGACTCCTGGTTGTAATAATAACTGTTGCCGGATTTATTTTCGGGCGTGATGCCGTGAGCGGCCATGTTTCTCATCAGATTGAAGGAATGATGGGCGCCGATACAGCAAAGCAGATTGAAGATATGATTGCCACAGCGAGTGAATCGAAAAACTCGATATGGGCAACCATCCTCGGAGTCATTACAATCCTTGTGGGTGCAACTGGCGTGTTTGCACAATTTCAAAAGTCACTTAATATAATCTGGGAAGTAAAAGCGGATGAATCCAAATCAGGCATCTTACATTTATTAAGAGTGCGATTGTTTTCCTTTGGACTTATTGTAGCAATCGCATTCATACTTATTGTTTCTCTTGTAATCTCTTCGCTGCTCGCTTCATTTGGAGGTATGGTATCAGGAAATACCGAAGGATTCATTTCAGTAATGTTACAAACTATCAACTTCATAGTTTCTCTTATCGTTCTTGCTTTTTTATTCGCGCTTATGTTTAAATTTTTCCCTGATGCTAAAATAAAATGGAGACATGTATGGGTTGGATCACTGCTTACTGCCTTACTTTTTGAATTGGGCAAGTTTGCATTGGGATTATATTTCGGAAAAGCAAATCCGGGAACGGGATACGGAGCTGCAGGGTCTATTATTTTAATACTTCTTTGGGTGTCGTATTCATCCATGATTGTGTTTTATGGCGCTGAATTTACACATGCGTATGCGGAACTTCATGACGGGTTTGTACCGCCTGATGAGAATGCTGTAAAGAAGCCGGGGAGAAAAACATAAGATTCCATTCGTAAACTTCCTGTTCCTGCTAAAGATCTATTTTCGGAAGTGATGGTTTTTTGAAAAGCTATTGGGATAATTGGTGTGTCGGAGTAAATTTGCCTTCAATCATAAGAGCAGATTTATATGAGAAAGAAATTTTGTACTGTTACTGCTATAAAAAAATGGGCACTAAGTGAATACCGGGAAGATTTATGGGAAATTTTTAATTACCAATCAAGAATTTCGCATCGATGATGTTCAAAACTCCCTAAGGTCAAGAGAATTTTTTCTGTTGAGAGAAAGAGATTGTACTCTATTCCAGGGAGAGATTGTGAAAGATTTTTTTGTAAGATGAACTATTGAAGCTCAGAAATCCTGGCGAGCTGCCATTTATTATTTTAGGTAAGCCCTGTTAATTCAGCTACTTTCACCCAATACCACTAAGGTCTAGGTGTGAATTATGTAACATCCTGCCATAATTGTGTAACACTTTTCATGTTGCGTTTTTGCAGTTTTGCCTGTTCGGCCACCCTCAATCCCTGATTCAACATAATAACTTAAAATCCACACTCAAATTATTAACATGGAAAACACAGAAATGGAAAAAGCGAAAGCACATATCATCGTTGAAATCATTGAATATATGCCAAATTCTGTAGTAAGTAAGACTATTGTTAAAAAAACAACGGGCAACATTACCGTAAGTTCGGTGGATATGGGTGAAGGGTTTAGCGAAAAAACTTCTCCGTTCGATACCTTCATTCAGATCATCGATGGCAAGGCAGAGGTGTTAATTGATGGGCATTCGAAAATGCTTGTCACCGGTGACGGACTCATTGTTCCTGCACACAAATCAAACAGCATCAAAGCGAATGAGCGATTTAAAATGATCTCTACTGTGATCAAGAGTGGATACGAAGAGTAAGCTTAAAGTAAATCACTTCTAACACGAAAAATAATTTGAAACTGTACATTAAATACATGGTAAGCACCCGTTGCAAGATGATGGTGAAAGAAGAGTTGAAAAAACTCGGACTTCATTTCATCGTTGTTGATCTGGGGGAGGTTGACATCATGGAAGATCTTTCCGTTGAATTGCGGGAGGAATTAAAGCGCGGATTGATGAACTCGGGACTTGAGTTGATGGACGATAAAAAAGCCATGCTCATCGAGAAAATAAAAACGGTAATTATCCAAATGGTTCACTATGCGGACGAAATGCCCAAGACAAATTATTCTGAATACATCAGCGAAAAATTAAACCACGATTACACCTACCTGGCCAATATATTTTCTGAAGTAAAAGGAATTACCATTCAACAATTTATCA
>JBDTTM010000095.1:0-11568 GCA_039930605.1 Bacteroidota bacterium | reverse complement strand
TATGCTGAACAGATTTTTACAATGTTCCAACGCCTTAGTAGTGGAGGTGAGTATCCAGGCACAGGTATCGGGTTAGCCATTTGTAAAAAAGTCGTGCAAAATTATCATGGAGAAATTTTTGCCGAAGGATTGGAGGATAAAGGTGCAGTAATACATGTTCTACTTCCTGTTGCCCAACCCCAAAAACTTCCAGATGATATACCAACAATTTTAAAAACATGGGTATAGTTCAGCGCTGTATAAACCTGCATGGCCATGAATGTAAATTGTTTTGAACAAACATTCCTGCTGACTTGAAACGGAAATGCTTCGACGGAACAGCAAGGCAGCCGATTACAGGAAGATAAAAGTAAATTTTTAAAAGAGGGTTTTGAGTGGAGAACGAATCCCGAAGCTTCGGGATGCTTCTAACAAACATTGTGGGTTATCGAACAATTGTGCTTGTGTCGAAAGCCCCCGGGCTTTCTTCCTCACTTCTTTTAAAATTTCATTTAGCCCTGGTTCGTCACAGTTCATTGTAATCAAGCTCATCACAAACAAAGTACAAAATGAAAAGTGAAGTAACGAAGGAAGCGAAGCAACAACTTTTTCTGGCAGAACAAAAAGCGAAGGAGCTATTTAAGACAGTTGAAGATAGAGGGTTAATCATTCCCGGTAAAACTGAGAAAACTCTTTGTGATGAAATATTGCAGATAGCCCAAAATGAATTCGGGGTAGAAAATCATTGGGGTAAAAAAATTGTGAGAGCAGGTTTAAATACTTTAGAACCTTATGTGGCCAACCCCCAGGATCTGATTATTCAGGAAGACGATATATTATTTTTTGATTTTCATCCCGTTTTTGATGGTTGGGAAGCTGATCTTGGAAGAACTTATGTTTTGGGCAACGACCCATTGAAATTAAAAATAAAAAAAGATGTAGAAGCCGCCTGGCATATTGCAAATGATTGGTATTTCAAGCAAGACAAATTATCCGGCGCCGAATTTTTTGACTTCGTATCCGGGCTTGCAAAAAGTTATGGCTATGAATTCGGGAATGCAATTGCGGGCCATATTGTTGGTCATTATCCGCATGAGCAACCGGATGATCCCAATGATTTATGTTTAGACGTACATCCCGATAATCATACAGACATACTTCTGTCAGACAAGCACGGGAACAAAAGATTTTGGATGCTGGAACTGCATTTTGTAGATAGAAAAAATAGTATTGGTGCTTTCTTTGAGCAACTACTGACGAAAGATTAAAACAATGAACCACCGACACGCACTGAAAGTAATTAACTTGCGGAAAGAACCCGGACATAACTTGCGACAGCGATTGGCACCAAGCATGCTAAGGAACTCCTTGGCCACACGCCTGATTTTCGATTTTTGAAATTCGAATTTGCTTTACTTTGGTGCAAATTCAGGGAATACATCTTTGTGAAACCGCACGAACAAACCAAGCTTTACGGACTAGACCATTTAAGGGCACTTGCGATTACGCTTGTGTTCTTATACCACTATAAGATTCCAATCTTTGGACATCCGGAATGGTTAACCGACATTGCAAAATTCGGCTGGACGGGCGTGGACCTTTTCTTTGTGTTGAGCGGTTTTCTGATTTCTTCGCAACTCTTTTCGCAAATCAAACAGGGAGTACCTATTTCATTTAAACAGTTTTTCCTGAAAAGATTTTTTCGGATTATTCCCGCATTCTGGGTTGTGGTTGCAATTTATTTTTGTGTTCCACAATTTCATGAAAGAGAAAGTTTGTCGCCGCTATGGAGATTTCTAACCTTCACACAAAACTTTGGATTGGACATCAGGCAATGCGGAACATTTTCTCACTCATGGTCACTTTGCGTAGAAGAACATTTTTATTTTTTCCTGCCAATTAGCTTAATCTGTTTCCAGCGTACTAAACTTTTTAAGAATGCATATTGGTTGTTAATCGCTTTGTTTCTACTCGGTTTTTTTATAAGAAACTACTGCTGGAATAATTTATTTCTTCCGAATATTGACAGGGATAATGCCTGGTTGTTTTGGTACAAATACATTTACTACCCAACCTATAATCGCCTTGATGGACTTTTAGTTGGTGTTTCCATCGCCGGTATTTATCAATTCCTACCGACGCTTTGGAGTAAGGTTTCACGGTTTGGAAATTTACTTGTTGTCCTTAGTTTGATCGTATTGACTGCCGCATACTTTTTGTGCTATGAAGAAGAATCTTTTTATGCAACCATTTTTGGTTTTCCTCTTGCATCCATTGGCTATGGACTCATGGTTGCCGGAGCAATAAGTCCTAACAGTTTTCTCTTTAGGCTGAATTCAAAAACGACCACATTTATCGCTACACTTTCTTATGCACTGTATCTTACCCACAAAGGAGTAATTCATGTTACACAGGGTCTTCTTGCTGACAAGATAGATGTGAATGGAAATTTAATGCTTCTCATCTGTATTGTTATTTGTGTACTGGCGGCATTGCTGCTTAATATGGCAATTGAAAAACCATTTATGAAATTGAGAGATAAAATAATTGCATGAAATTAAATGTGGAACCTGAACGGATATCTAAAAAATCAGCAAGTGGTATTTACCTGGCGCGTTTGGTATCTAAAGCTCAAGGAGCAAAAGTAATGCTCATGATTGTGCAGACTCGAGAGTTTTCGCTGGAAACCAGGATCAATTTGTAATCCTTCCATCTAAAAAATTAATTGTTTTCTTTCCATAGCCCGCATTTTTTTCAGAATGCGTTACCTGGATGATGGTAACTCTGTCTTCTTCGTTTAACTTTTGAAAGAGCACCATAATTTCTTCTCCCTGTTTTGAATTCAGGTTACCGGTTGGCTCGTCAGCGAGGAGTAGTTTCGGCTTCGCAATCAGTGCGCGCGCAATTCCAACCATTTGTTGTTGTCCACCGGAAAGTTGTGACGGAAATAAATCCTTCTTCCCAACGATCTGGAACCGGTCCAGCATATCGGCTACCATAGCTTTTCGTTCATTCGATTTAATGTCCTGATAGAGGAGTGGAGTTTCAATGTTTTCATAAACTGTAAGCTCATCAATCAGGTGATAAGCCTGGAAAACGAAGCCGATGTATTTTTTATAGAGCAGTGATTTTTGTTTTTCCTTCAACCCATGTACCGGTTCGCCAAGGAAAAGGTATTCACCCTCATTGGCTTCATCCAGCATACCGATCACATTCAGCAAGGTGGATTTTCCTGAACCGGAAGGTCCCATGATGGAAAGAAAGTCTCCTTCGTTCACATCCATGGTTACATCGCGGAGCACAAAATTTCTTGTTCCGCCATTCGTAAACCACCGGGAAATATTTTTTAAGCATATCATAGACTTGCAGTTTTTATTCTGTTCTCAAACTAATGACAGGATTCACGAAAGTAGCTCTCAATGCTTGGAGGCCGACAGTACACAATGTGATTACCAATGCAATTATTGCAGAGAGCACAAAGATCCACCAGGACACCTCTACACGATATGCAAAATCGTCCAACCACTTGTTCATGGCATACAATGCTATTGGGAAAGAGATCAATGCTGAAATGAAAACAACCACGACAAAGTCTTTTGAGATCAGGGCTACGATGCTCGTATAATGTGCGCCCAGGATTTTGCGGATTCCGATTTCTTTCACCCTTCTATTTACAATTAAAGTGGCAAGACCGAACAAACCCATACATGCGATGAAGATGCTGAGTCCGGAAGCAAGCAGGATAATTTTATTGACACGTTGCTCGCGGGTATATTGCGCAGCCAGTGTTTCATCCAGAAATTTATAGTCGAAGGCCTGTACCTTTTCAATGCGGGTCCATGCCTGTTTTAAAAGGGCTATGTTTTCTGAAATGTTGCCACCTTGCATCAATACGCTTATGCGTGCTTCAGGCGGGGAGGAAATATTCACATCCTCAACTCCCTTGTTTACCGGATCTTCGTTAGTTGCCAATACCAACGGTTGAACTTTTGAGTGAAGCGACTCATAATTAAAATCCTTCACAACGCCAATTACCACGGCATCAAATTTTCCGGGAAGCCGCTGACCGATCGGATTGCTCCAGCCATATTCTTTAACCAGTGCTTCATTCACGATAAAACCGGTAGAGGCATCACTTTTATCAGGAGAGAAATTTCTTCCTGCAACCAGTTGAACGTTCATTGTTTTAAGGAAGTCGGCATCCACGATGTTGGCCCTGAGCTGGCGGAATTTATTGTCCTTGTCAGTATACCCGATTTCGATCCATGATGGTTCCGCAAATGTATAGAGAGAAACAGAAGCTGATTTAACGAGAGGAATTTTGCGGAGCTCATTTTTAAATAGTTCAGCGAGATTTTTTCCTTCTTTATCCGGCTTGTTCGTCTGAACGACAACAACCTGGTCCTTCCTATAGCCAAGATCCTTGTGTTCGATGTAATCCATTTGCCTGCCCACAACGATCGTGCATGTGATGAGTGAGATAGAAGCAACAAATTGCCCTGCAACCAGCGTGTGCCTGAGTCTTCCCTTTTTTCCGGCACTTTTTGATTTGCCTTTAAAAACTTCTGTAGGACTAAAGCCTGATAATACAAATGCCGGGTAGCTTCCGGCAATCAAAGCAATGCAGGCGGTAAGAAAAATAAAGAACGACAGCGTGAATGGAGTTACGGAGAAGGTGAGATGTTTTTGAAACAGTGTGTTGAAAGGTCCGATGAATAATATTGACAGAAAAACTCCCAATAGCATAGCACCGACTGAGAATAGAAAAGTCTCAGTCCAGAACTGCAGGGCAAGTTGTCTTCTGTCAGCCCCCAGCACTTTTCGCACACCTACTTCCATTGCCCTGCTTGTGGAACGGCCAATTGAGAGGGTGATAAAATTAAAGCAGGCTATTAGCATGATTAGAATTCCTATTGTAGAAAGTACATAAGTATAAACCGGAGAACTTACACGCTGAATGCCTTCGGGCAAATTATTGTTGAGGTGGATATCTGTAATTGGCTGCAGGTGCAGGTTGTAGGTTCCTTTTTTGTAATTGTTTCCCAGTACTTCTTTTGCAAATGCATCAAATTTTATTTCGAAGCTTTCAGGATTTGATTTTGATTTCAGCAGGGCATAGGTTTCAGGAAAAATCTGGTGCCATGCTTTCAGCTGTCTTTCATTCCAGAGATAGTGGGCATTATCAAAAGGTATCAGCATGTCAAACTGGACACTTGACTCTTCCGGCACCTTGTTTACGACTCCGCTTACTGTGAATGAGACATACTCATTACCCAATTGTAACTGCAATACTTTACCGATGGGAGAAGATTTTCCAAAATATTTTTCTGCGATCCGACGCGTGAGAATGATGCTGTTTGCAGAAGGAAATGGTTTTTGGGAATTTCCTTCCTCCAGCGAAAAATCAAAAAGACTGAAAAAGGAATTGTCAACGATTGTTGCGCTTTCTGAAATAGAAGTTTCTTTATCTGCTTTCATGTTCGCAGCGAAGGAATATACCCTGCATGTAGATTCAATTTCAGGAATCGAATTTACCATTGAAGGTCCAAGTGGCAACGGCGTAACAGTTTCGGTGAATATTTTATCCGCAGACTCTTTTTCTTCAAGCCAGACCCGGTAAAGACGATCTGCTTTTGAATTGAACTTGTCGTAGGACCATTCGCTTCGTACAAACAACATGATGAGAATACAAGCAGCGGCGCCGACGGCGAGGCCAGAAAGGTTGATGAAAGTGTAGCCTTTGTTCCGGATTAGGTTGCGAATGGCAACTTTGAAATAATTTTTATTCATGCGAGATTTTTATTTATTCTATTCTTTAAGACGTCACAGTTTTTAAAATAATGATGTACTGCAATACATCCCGGATGTAAAAAAGCAGTCAGGATTACCGAAGCCATGCCAATACCGGGTCTGGCAATATTGATGAAATTGTTTACTATATTCTGCTGAATGTTGCGCCCGGCGACTTTGAAAAAATATTTGAGCATGGTAAATTATTTTTATTCAGCCCGGAGTGATTTTACCGGATTGGAGTTGGCAGCCTTTACTGCCTGGATGGAAATGGTGCCGAATGCCACTGCTGATGCCATTATTGCTGATAAACCAAAAATCCACCATGGCATATTGATGCGATAGGCAAAATCCTGAAGCCACTGGTTCATAAAATACCATGCGACAGGAAAAGCGATAATGGCAGCAAGCAGAACGAGTAATAGAAAATCTTTTGATAACATTAAAACGATGCTGCGGGCATTTGCGCCGAGCACTTTGCGGATCCCAATTTCTTTCACGCGCTGCGAAATCGCGAATGCGGAGAGACCAAACAGACCGAGACATGCTATGAATATGGTAATGCATGCAAACACAGTGAACAAAGTTGCCTGCCGCTGTTCGGATTGATAAAGTCGCGCAAAATTTTCGTCTAAAAAATTAAATTGATAAGGAGTTTCAGGTAAGAATTTTTTCCATGTTTTTTCAATATGGGCAAGCGCGGATGGAATATCAGCACCGGAAATTTTGATGGAAATCTCTCCAAAGCTTGTTTCACTGCGTGGTATCAAAATGACAAGTGGAACGATGCGTTGGTGCATGGATTCAAAATGAAAATCATGAAACACGCCGGTCAGCTTGCCACGTCTCCCGCCATATCCGAAACTTTGTCCAATCGCATCTTCATTGGAGTTGAACCCCAACACTTTTACGGCAGTTTCGTTGATAAGAAACGCGGATGTATCAGTTGTAAAATTCTTGCTAAATCCCCGACCTGCAACAATCTCAACTCCGTAAGTAGAAATAAAGTCCTGATCTGCGGCGACATATTTCATGTCTGCATTCGCTGGTTGGAGCGAATCTCCGCGCATGACCATTGCACCCATAGCATCGAGTAAACGTCCGGAGGGGATACGGGAAGAACGACCGGTATTTTTAATGCCTGATTCAGAAAGTAATTCATTACGGAAGGCGTCAAACTTGCCATTGAGCGCTGTGGTGTAAGGAAGATTGACGATGTGTTCTTTGTCGAAACCCAAAGAAGTGTTTTGCATAAACCCCATCTGCTTAAATATGATTGCTGTGCCAATAATGAGAATGATGGAAATGGCAAACTGGGCGGTGACAAGGATTTTACGGAATGAAATATTTCCTGACCCGATGCGGAAAGCACTTTTTAAAACAGTGATGGGCCGGAATGAGGACATGAATAAGGCTGGGTAAATCCCCGAAATGATTCCAACCAGAAAGGGAATCAGCAACAGTAGGGCTCCGGTTTTCCCGTTTATTAAAATACCGATGGAAAGTTGTTGACCGGAGACTTTATTAAGCCATGGCAAAGTGATCCAGGTCAGTACCATGGCAAGTATCATGGAGACCCCTGTTAATAAAACAGATTCGCTCAAAAACTGGGAGATAATTTCCTTTCGCTGTGCGCCAACCACTTTGCGAAGGCCTATTTCGCGCGCACGCAAAGTTGACCGTGCAGTAGAAAGATTCATGTAGTTGATGCAGGCAATGAGTAATATGAAAAGTGCAATGGCTGAAAATATGTATACGCGGTTGATGTCACCGTTTTCTTCCATCTCATCATCCATGTGGGAGAGGAGGTGAATGTCAGTAAGCTTTTGAAGGGCAAGAGAGGTAAATTGATGTGGGTTAAAAGTAGCAGGAGCGCCGTCCATTGGGAAATGACGATCAAGAAACGCAGGCATCTGTGCTTCGAAATTTTTTGCATTATAATTTTTTGGAAACAACAGGTAGGTGTAGAATGAATTATTTCCCCAGTTGGTGCGAAGATTTTCTGCGCCATAAATAGCAGTATCATTCAGTGTTGAAAAAGAAAGAAGAATATCGGGATGGAAATGCATGTTCTCGGGAAACGATTTGAAAACACCGGTGACTTTCATACCATATTGATTTGACATTTTCAATATTTTATTCATCGGCTCTTCGTCCCCAAAATATTTCGTTGCCATCTTTTCAGAAATCATTATTGAATACGGATCATTCAATGCTTTTTGCAGATTCCCTTCTGTAACAGCGACCTTGAAAAAATCAAAGAAGTTCTCGTCAGCCCAGTAGACGTCCAGTTCGTTGAATTTTTTTTCTTCATAACTCAACGGTGTTATTCCATTTTGTAAAACGCGTGTGATTTTTTCTATCTCCTTAAAATCATTTTGCAGCAACGGACCGATAGGTGGGGCAACACCTGAAAGCTGTAATGTAGTCGCGCCGGTTTGTGCAGTGTAAAATGTGCGTGTTACACGATAAATTCTGTCGGCATCCCCGTTTGATTTATCGTAGTTGATTTCGTTTAGGATATAAACAAGAATTAACAAACAGCACGTGAGTCCAACGGTTAAACCAAACAGGTTGATGAATGAGATAAACTTATACCTGTTGAGATTTCTGTAAGCGAGTTTGAAATAGTTGATCAACATAGTTGAAATATTTTATTCAATCCGCAATGAATTGATAAGATTGGTAAGTGTCTCCTTGATTTCCTGAATGCTTACGTTAAGAAAAGCAATGAGCAGGGCGAGGACTGCAGCGAGGACATAAGGCCACCATTGAATAGTAATCCGGTATGCGTAATCGTGGAGGAAATTATTCATTGGATTTTTCAGTACCTGATACATGTTATCATATTTTTCATGAAAGCGGTTGAGGTTGACCTCGTCCTGTACCCACAACATGATCAGCAGGGTGCAGGCCATTCTCTGCGACAAACCGAAAATATTTATGAGTGAAAAACCCTTGTTCTTTTTTAGCATGTCGGAGCGCAATCTTCAGGTTGGTGAGTAGCATGATGAAATACTTTTATTCTGTCCTCAATGATGTAACCGGGTTGGCCGTTGCAACCCTGAATGTCCTTAAAACTAAAATGATCAATACCATGAAAAGCATCACGATGCCTCCAGACAATATGATCCACCAGGAGATATTAGTGCGATAGGAGAAATTTTCCAGCCATCGATTTCCGCTATACCATGCTATCGGTGCCGCAATGAGGAAAGCAAAAGCAACCAATTGGATGAAATCTTTCGAGAGCATCGTGATGATTTGCGATACACTGGCTCCGATTACTTTCCTGATACCAATTTCTTTTGTGCGCTGATTGGTAATGTATATCACCAAACCAAGAAGTCCGAGGCAACTGATAAAAATCGAAAGCCCCGCTGCCCACAGCAGTAAACTTGAAATGTGTTGATCTGCTTTATAGTATTTCGCAATCTGTTCATCGAGAAATTCAATCGAAACATCATCGTCAGGATAAACCTGTTTCCATGCCTGCCCGATTTTTTCCAATATAGATTTCCATGAATTCTGATCAACATTTTGTGGAGGCAATGCAATGTTGATGACGCCTTCATGTGCAGCCCAATGCGTAATGATTAAAGGCCTGATTGGATCATGCATTGATTTTTCATGAAAATCGCCGACCACTCCCACGATCGGTGTTTTCATTTGATTCCATTCGAGAATATTTCCAATGGCTTCAGGAGGATATTTGAAACCAAGTGTATGCGTGTAAGTTTCATTAATTAGAATTGAATTGATGGTATCACTGGCAGTTACATTGTGGCCGGCAAGTAATTTTATATTATAGAGGCTGATGTAATTTGGGTCACCAAGTTTGACTGAAACAGATGCGTAGTTGTCATCCCCTTTTTCGGCCAGCTTCGCAGTTGTAGTCCAGCCACCACGGTACGAAGGCGGTCCGTAACTCTGGCTTACCAATGCAATTCCGGGAATCGCTTTTATTTTTTCCACCAAAGCTTTCGTATCGTTTTGCGCAAAGCCGACGGGATTTGGCTCAAAGAAAACGATGGCATCTTTTTTAAAACCCAGGTCTTTATTCAATGAATAGCGGATCTGATTGCTTACCAAAACAGTAAGGATGATAAACACCTGCGCAATCATAAACTGAGAAACAGACAGTACTTTCCGGAGGCGCACATTGCGGCTTGAACCTGACCCTTTGGCAGATTGATTTTTTAATATGGATACCGGCTTGTATGAGGAGAGCACCAAGGCAGGATAAAATCCAGACAATAGACTGATGAAAACAGTAAGTGCCAGAAGGAATAGCAATACTTGGGGTTGTAAAATTTTAAAGTGCAATCCGTCGGGAATGAAATCGCTGAATGCTTTCAGTAACAACGGAGCAATCAACACAGAAAAAATTGTAGCAATGAGTGTGAGAAGGAAAGTTTCGCTGAGAAACTGCAGTACCAGTTGTTTCCTTGAACTTCCTATTGTTTTCCTGATTCCGATTTCGCGCGCACGATGCGAAGCCTGGGCAGTGGTGAGGTTGATAAAATTAATGCAGCCCAGCAACAATAAAAATGCGGCGATAGCCAAGAGTCCGTATAGTGTTGGCTTGTTTGCCAGACGCTGATCGAAGTTGTCGTATTCTGTACTGAAATGAATATCACTCAGTGGCTGAAGAATGAATTTTGTGGTGCTATGGTCATCGGGATCTGGCGTCCGGTGCTTTTTGTAAATTGCATTTACCTGGTCCTGGACATTGGCCATTGCAATGCCGGGACTGATTTTCAACATCACCTGTGTTTCTGAACTTACATTGTCCCATGACGACCAGTCTTGCGGCGTGAGGTATTTAATTTCAAATGTGCTGCGCGAGACAAAAACATTGAACGTGAAATCAGTATGTTCGGTAATGTCTTTTACAATTCCTGTTACGGTGGCGCGAATGGTATCACTCAGCAAAATTTCTCTGCCGGGAATTTCAGTAAGGGGAAGTGAGCCAAAAAAAAGTTTTGCTTTTGATTCAGTAAGCACTGCCTTGTAAGGTTGCTCAAGCGCTGTTTCGGATGATCCGCTGATCCACTGGTATGGAATAATTTTAAAATAATTTTTGTCAACGTAAACAACCCGGTTCCCCTTTTTAAATACTACAGGATTTGCTTTTCCGGGCATTGGAATGCTGATCCGCTGATCGATCTTTGTCTGGAAAAACGACATCACTTCCACACCGCTTGCTTCTTTGCTGATTGCATTTCCAATTGGTATCGGAGAACCAGAATTATGCCCGGTCTCTCCTCCAAAAGTGTATTCACCGCCAATGCGATAGACGCGATCGCTGTCCGGTTGGAATTTTTCAAAGCTGAAGTCATATTGAACGATCAGAACAATAATCAGCGATGCACTTATTCCGATTGCCAATCCGACGATATTAATCAACGAAAAAGTTTTGTTGCGTAAAAAATTTCTGAACGCTGTTTTAAAAAAATTCCTGTACATAGTTTTTGCCTTGATTAATTACACAAGAATATTTTCTGTTACTGTTTGCCCGTCTAACATTCGAATGATGCGATGACTATACCTTGCATCGTGTTCGGAGTGCGTGACCATTACAATTGTCGTCCCTTGCTCATTTAAATCCGTAAGCAGTTGCATCACTTCCGTACCATTTTTCGAATCGAGATTTCCGGTTGGTTCATCGGCAAGAATTAATTTCGGGTTATTTACTACTGCTCGGGCAACGGCTACACGTTGTTGTTGTCCACCGCTCAACTGCTGCGGGAAATGATTTCTGCGATGCATGATCTGCATTTTATCAAGCACTTCTTC
>JBDTTM010000094.1:0-11570 GCA_039930605.1 Bacteroidota bacterium | reverse complement strand
AGGAGCGCGCTGAGATCAACCGTACAACCAAGAAAGCTTTTCGTCAGAAAGGTACTGGCGGTGCACGGAGAGGAAGTATGAAATCTCCACTCGTGCGTGGTGGCGGCCGTGTGTTTGGTCCGCAGCCGAGAGACTACTCATTCAAGCTGAACAAAAAACTCAAGACGCTTGCCCGTTTGTCTGCACTTACTTACAAGGCGAAACAAAATAACATCATGGTGGTTGAAAATTTCACCATGGAGAAAGCAAGAACAAAAGATTACGTAGCGATTCTGAAAAGTCTGAACCTGGAAGATCAAAAAGTATTGTTCGTGGTTCCGACGAATGACCAGAACCTCTTTTTGAGCTCAAGAAATATTCAAAAAAATAAAGTGATTAATGCAATGGACCTGAATACTTACGATGTGCTGAATGCAAGCAAACTCGTATTGGTAGAAGGATCTGTTTCAGTAATCGAAAAAAATCTTTCAAAATGAGCATACTGAAAAAACCATTGATTACTGAAAAAGCAACAGCTTCGGGAGAGAAGTTGGGTCAGTATGGTTTCATTGTGGCAAAAGACGCCAACAAAGTTGAAATCAAAAAAGCAATTGAAAAATTGTACAGCGTAACCGTTGCAAGCGTAAATACTATGAACGCTGCAGGCAAGGTTCGCAATCGTAATACCAAGACCGGCAACATCAGCGGGATGAAAGGCCAGGTTAAAAAGGCGATTGTAACATTGAAAAAAGGTGAAACGATCGACTTCTATAGCAGCATCTAAATAGACCGTTAATAGTTATACGTTAATCGTAACAGGTTTTCGGATAACAAATAACAGATAACGAATAACATTTTAGAAAATGTCAGTAAGAAAAATAAGACCGATTACTCCGAGCCAGCGTCACATGATCGTTGACTCCTACGAAGATATTACAGCAGGCAAGCCGGAAAAAAGTTTGACCGAAAGTATTCAACGTTCAGGCGGAAGAAATAATTCAGGTAAAATGACGATGCGCTATATCGGCGGTGGTCATAAAAAGAGATATCGCCTGGTTGATTTCAAACGCGACAATCATGGTGTTGTAGGAACAGTAAAGTCGATCGAATATGATCCGAACCGTACTTCACGTATTGCGCTCGTTTATTATTCGAATGGTGACAAGCGTTATATCATTGCTCCGAACGGACTGAAGGTTGACCAGAAAATTATGTCAGGCGAAAATGCAGTACCTGAAATCGGCAATGCACTATTTCTGAAAGACATTCCACTGGGTACACTGGTTCACAATATTGAATTGCGTCCCGGACAAGGTGGTACGATTGCCCGATCTGCTGGATCATATGCACAGCTTTCCAACCGTGACGGCAAATATGCAATTCTTAAAATGCCTTCAGGCGAAACACGTCTCATACTTGCAGCTTGCATGGCTACTATTGGAACATGTTCAAATGCTGATCATAACCAGGAACAGCTTGGTAAAGCAGGTCGCTCACGTTGGGCAGGCCGCAGACCAAGGGTACGCGGTGTTGCAATGAACCCTGTAGATCACCCGATGGGTGGAGGAGAAGGACGTGCTTCCGGAGGTCATCCACGTTCACGTAAAGGATTGCTCGCGAAGGGTTACAAAACACGTCAACCGAAAAACAAGACAAGTAAGTTCATTATCGAAAGAAGAAAGAAATAAAAAACAAGTTGGCAGTTTGCTCCCGATGGCTATCAGGATTGCAAATTGCCAATTGCAAACTAATAAAAATGGCTCGTTCACTTAAAAAAGGTCCTTACATCCCGGCACATCTTGAAAAGAAAGTGGCCAAGATGCTGGAGAGTAAAAAGAAAACTGTTATTAAAACATGGGCACGTGCAGCAATGATTTCTCCTGATTTCGTGGGACAAACATTCGCGGTTCACAATGGAAATAAATTCATTCCGGTTTATGTTACAGAAAATATGGTTGGACATAAATTCGGTGAGTTTGCACCAACTCGTACGTTCCGTGCACACAGTGGTGCAAGGAAAGATGAGCCGGCTAAAAGGTAATTATTAACTGAATTGAAGATTTAAAATAGAAAATCCGAAATTACAATGGGAGTCAGAAAAAGAGAATCCGCAGAAAGACGGAAAGAAATAATGAAGACAACAGCGATCGCTTCGCTGAAAAATGTGCCGACATCACCGCGTAAAATGCGCATGGTAGCAGATTTGATCCGTGGGAAGGAAGTGATGAAGGCATTGAATATTCTTCATTACAATGAGAAAGCTCCTGCAGCAAGGCTTGAAAAGCTGTTGCACAGTGCGATCACCAACTGGGAAATAAAATCAGGAGATAAGATTGAAGAAGGAAAAGTATTTGTAAAAACCATTATGGTTGACGGTGGAAGAATGGCAAAACGTCTTCGTCCGGCTCCACAGGGAAGAGGTTACAGAATCCGCAAGCGTTCCAATCACGTCACAATGATTTTGGACAGGATTGAAGCGGCTCCGGTTGCTGCATCAGTGACAACAAATGAAGCTTCAGAAAAAGAATAAAAACGATATTTAAAAATAATAAAACTGCATGGGACAAAAAGCACACCCGATAGGTGCCCGATTGGGGATCATCAGAGGATGGGATTCCAACTGGTATGGCGGAAAAAATTATGGTGATAAGATTGTTGAAGATCACAAAATCCGTAAATACCTCATCGCACGTCTTGCAAAAGGTGGCGTTGCAAAAGTTGTAATTGAAAGGACGCTGAAGCTGGTTACAGTCACTATTCATACGGCTCGTCCGGGTATCGTAATCGGAAAAGGTGGCCAGGAAGTAGACAAGCTGAAGGAAGAATTAAAGAAAATAACAAAGAAGGATATTCAAATCAACATCTTTGAAATAAAGCGCCCTGAATTGGATGCACAATTGGTTGCTGATGGAGTTGCAAGACAACTTGAAGCCCGGATTTCATTCCGGAGAGCAATCAAGATGTCAATTGCATCTTCAATGAGAATGGGAGCAGAAGGAATTAAGATTAAAACCAGCGGACGTTTGGGTGGAGCTGAAATTGCACGCTCTGAGCAATACAAAGAAGGAAGAACGCCATTACATACTTTCCGTGCTGATATCGATTTTGCAATTGCAGAAGCGCAAACATCATACGGAAAAATCGGTGTAAAGGTGTGGATCTGCCGCGGTGAAGTTTATGGCAAAAGAGATTTGTCACCGAATATCGGAACGTCTGCTACTTCAGGTGGTGGTGGCCAAAGAGGAGAGCGTGATGACCGCAGAGGCGGACGTGGAGAAAGAGGAGACCGCAGAGGCGGTGGTGGTGGTGGAGACCGCAGAGGTGGCGGTGGTGGAGGCGGAGACCGCAGAGGTGGTGGTGGTGGTGGTGACCGCGGAGGAAGAAGATAATTTAATTTGAGGATTTGATTAATTGAAAATGTGCGAATTGAAAACCATCTTCAAAACTTCAAATCAACTAATCATCAAATCAAGATAAAAAATGTTACAGCCGAAGAAAACGAAGTTCAGGAAACAGCATAAGATGAAAGCGAAAGGTAACGCTACACGCGGAGCCGCATTAGCTTTCGGATCTTTCGGAATAAAATCACTGGAGACAGCATGGATACCGAGCAAACAGATCGAAGCAGCTCGTGTGGCGGTTACCCGTTTCATGAAGCGTGAAGGTCAGATATGGTGTCGCATATTTCCTGATAAGCCAATTACCAAGAAGCCGGCAGAAGTACGGATGGGTAAAGGAAAGGGAGCTCCTGAATATTGGGTAGCAGTTGTAAAACCTGGAACAATCATCTTCGAAGCGGAAGGTGTATCAGAAGCAACAGCAAAAGAAGCTTTGCGACTCGCAGCCCAGAAACTTTCGGTAACGACCAAGTTTATCGTAAGAAGAGATTACAGTGCCAATTAATAGTTAAGTAAATAGTACGTATCGTATTTAGTATCATGAAAAAAGAAGACATAAAAGATTTATCTACCGATGAACTTCGCCTGCGTCTGGCAGAAGAAAAGACACTTTATGCAAAGATGAAGATGAATCATGCGATTTCTCCCATCGAAAACCCGATGAAGATTCGCAGCACCCGCAGAGGCGTTGCCATGATTCAGACTGAATTGACAAAACGAGTTAAAGAAGAAGCAAAAAAATAATAATAGAAATGAGGTATCAGAAATGAGAATCGGGAATAACCAATACTGATTTCACGTCTCAAATATCGCATCTCAAATATCACATCTAAATAAAATGGAAGAGCAAGTCGAAAAAAGAACCCTGCGCAAGGAAAAAACCGGGATCGTTACCAGCAATAAGATGAATAAAAGCATCGTGGTGAACGTGGAGCGTAAGGTGAAGCACCCGAAATATGGTAAGTTCATTAAGAAAACTTCCACTTTCATGGCGCATGACGAAAACAATGAGTGCGGAATCGGCGACCTGGTTACAATTGCTGAAACCCGCCCATTAAGCAAGAATAAAAACTGGAGATTGAAACAGATTCTCGAGAAAGCTAAATAAACTAATTTGATAATTGGAAAATGAGATAATTTGAAGAGGATAAATTATCAAATTTTCAAATCAGAAAATTTTCAAATCATAAAAAATGATACAACAGGAATCAAGATGTACAGTTGCTGATAACAGCGGAGCCAAAGAAGTTCTTTGCATTCGCGTATTGGGCGGTACACGCAAAAAATACGCGTCATTGGGCGATAAGATTATTGTAACAGTGAAGCATGCGTTGCCGGCCGGTAATATTAAAAAAGGTACTGTGTCTAAGGCAGTGGTGGTGCGTGTTGCGAAAGAAGTAAAACGTCCGGACGGTTCTTATATCCGTTTTGATGACAATGCAGTAGTGTTGCTCAATGCACAGGATGAACTTCGTGGTACACGTATCTTCGGACCTGTTGCACGTGAACTTCGCGAAAAACAATTTATGAAAATTGTTTCACTTGCACCTGAGGTAATCTAATCTGCAAAATTCCTTATTCGAAAATTCGCAACAATTCGTTATTCCTACAAAACAATGGAAAGAAGTAAAAATAAACAACCAAAACTTAAGATTCGCAAAGGCGATATCGTAAAGGTAATGGCAGGTGACAGCAAAGGTCAGCAGGGTCGTGTACTCGAAGTAGTGATAGAGAAACGCCGCGTGCTTGTTGAAGGGGTCAACCTGGTTAGCAAGAGCACGAAGCCAAATGCAAAAAACACCCAGGGTGGAATTGTAAAGAAGGAAATGCCAATTCATATTTCAAATGTGATGCTGATTGACGGCAAGGGTAATGCAACCCGCGTTGGCCGCAGAGTGGAAGATGGCAAACTCGTTCGTTATTCAAAAAAATCAGAAGAAATTATCAAATAGTTTGAGCAATCGGAGTAGGAGGCTTTTGTCTCTTCTCTCATTTCTCATATCTCAAGTCTAATAAAATGAGCTACGTACCAAGATTAAAAGAGCGTTACAAAAAGGAAGTTGTTCCTGCGCTTCAGAAAAAATTCAATTATAAAAGCGGCATGGAAGTACCACGCCTGACAAAAATTTGCGTGAACCAGGGTGTGGGAGAAGCTGTTGCTGATAAAAAAATTATTGACTCTGCTATACAGGAAATGAACCTGATCACCGGTCAGAAATGTGTGGCGACAAAATCGAAAAAGGATATTTCGAATTTCAAGCTTCGCGTGAATGTTCCGATTGGTGTTCGCGTCACTATGCGGAATGTGAATATGTATGAATTCCTGGATCGCCTCATATCTGTTGCGTTGCCTCGTATCCGTGACTTCCGTGGCATTAATCCAAAAGGTTTTGATGGCCGTGGAAATTATACATTAGGCGTTACTGAGCAGATCATTTTTCCGGAAATTGACATTGACAAAGTATCAAAGGTTCGCGGGATGGACATCACCTTCGTAACAACCGCAAATACTGACGAAGAAGCAATGCAACTATTAAAAGAATTCGGATTGCCATTTAAAGCAAACGTCGAATCAGAAATGAGATAGAGGCTCGGAAGCAAGAGATAAAATAAAAAACTCAAAACAAAAAAGATGGCAAAAGAATCAATGAAAGCTAGGGAAGTGAAGCGCGCCAGGATGGTAGCAAGGTATGCTGCCAAACGTGCTGCGCTGAAAAAAGCCGGTGACTATGCCGGGCTTGATTTACTTCCGAAGAACGCTTCTCCGGTAAGAATGCACAACCGCTGCAAATTGAGCGGACGCCCGAAAGGATATATGCGTGTGTTCGGATTGTCGAGGAATATGTTCCGCAACATGGCACTGGAAGGGAAGATCCCGGGTGTTACAAAAGCAAGTTGGTAAAAAAAAGATCGGTACTCCGTTATCAGTTATCCGGATGCCGAAAAAAAATAATAATACAATCGTATAACTAAAATGAATAACCTGTCTGCCGAAAGGCAGGCGATTAACGATTAAGCAAATGGCAGATACAATTGGAGATTTCTTAACCCGCATACGCAACGCTGTTCAAGCCGGACATCGCATTGTTGAGGTGCCAGCATCGAACCTGAAGAAAGAAATGACGAAGATCCTGAAGGAAAAAGGATACATCATGGACTATAAATTCGAGGACGATGATAAACAAGGTGTCATCAAGATTGCGCTGAAGTATCATCCCGTAACCAAAACGGCAGCAATCCAGCAGATCACACGCATCAGCACACCGGGATTGAGACGCTATGCACACGTGGACCGTATGCCACGCGTACTCAATGGACTTGGCATCGCAATTCTTTCTACATCAAAAGGTGTTATGACTGATAAGGAAGCCAAAGAAATGAAAGTAGGCGGGGAAGTGTTGTGCTACGTTTATTAAACAAGTCACGAATATTTTAGTAAGCATAAAGAAAATAAGATTATGTCACGAATAGGAAAATTACCCATCACGATCCCTTCAAAAGTGGAAGTGAAAGTATCAGGAGCCAACGTCCATGTGAAAGGACCCAAAGGAGAACTCAATCAGAAAATAGTTGACGGAGTTACAATCACCATTGACGGAGAAACCCTGACAGTTACCCGCAAAACTGAACAGAAGCAACATCGTGCATTGCATGGTTTGTACCGTGCACTCATCAATAATATGATCATAGGTGTTTCAACAGGCTATAAAAAGGAACAGGAATTGGTTGGTGTTGGTTATAAGGCCTCTACACAGGGACAAAACCTTGACCTGGTTCTTGGTTATTCTCACCACGTTGTATTTGAAATGCCCGCTGAAATTAAAGTTAGTGCTAAACAGGACAAAGGTCAGAACCCGATCATTACGCTGGAGAGTGCAGACAAGCAACTGTTGGGTGCTGTTGCAGCAAAAATCAGGTCACTCCGTACCCCTGAACCTTATAAAGGAAAGGGTGTTAAATTCATCGGTGAAGTACTGAGAAGAAAAGCAGGTAAATCAGCAGCTAAGAAATAAGTAAGCAAGAAATAAATAGACAAAAAAAATTGAAAAATAGATAGGGGCTTTTGATTTCTCATCCCGATAGCTATCGGGACTATCATCTCAAATCTCATATCTCAAATCTGAATTACAATGTTAAGGAAACAAGAAAGAAGAAAAGGAGTTCATGCACGCATACGCAGAGTGGTGAAAGGTACTGCAGAGCGTCCTCGCCTGAGTGTATTCCGCAGCAACAAGCAGATCTATGCGCAGCTCATCAACGACCTTGATGGCGTAACGATTGCTGCAGCTTCATCAGCCGTAAAAGATTTTGCAGTGAAAGGAAAGAAAGTTGATGTTGCCAAAGAGGTTGGTAAGCTGATCGCTGAAAAAGCTACTCAGGCAGGAATCAAAGCAGTGGTGTTTGATCGTGGTGGTTTTTTATACCACGGCCGTGTAAAAGCATTGGCTGACGGAGCACGTGAAGCAGGATTACTATTTTAAAAAATCTCAATCAAAATAAAATGTCAGAAGCAAACGTAAAGAGAGTTAAAACAAGTGAGATCGAACTGAAGGATCGGCTGGTGGCTGTAAACCGCGTTACGAAAGTAACCAAGGGTGGCCGGGCTTTCCGTTTCGCAGCCATCGTGGTTGTGGGAGATGAGCATGGTGTTGTTGGTCATGGTCTTGGAAAATCCAAGGAAGTAAGCGATGCTGTTTCTAAAGGTATTGATGATGCAAAGAAAAACCTGGTAAAGGTTCCGATCATCAGGGGCACAGTTCCGCATGAAGGTCATGGAAAGTTTGGTGGCGCATTGGTATTCCTTCGCCCTGCTGCTCCGGGAACAGGTGTGATCGCCGGTGGTGCGATGCGTGCAGTTCTTGAAAGCGTTGGTATTCATGACGTATTGGCGAAATCAAAAGGCAGCTCAAATCCGCATAACGTGGTGAAAGCAACGATTGATGCGCTGAGCAAAATGCGTGACGCTGCAACAATTGCCCAGCATAGGGGAATTAAAATGACAAAAGTATTTACAGGAAAATAAATTAATTTGGAAATGTGGTAATTTGATGATTTGAGTTTTAAGAACAAATCATTCCATTTTCAAATCAGCACATCATCAAATTTTCAAATTCTCACATCATCAAATCAGAATTATGGCAAAGATTAGAATCACTTTAGTAAAAAGCCCGATAGATCGTCCACCAAATCAGAAAAGGACATTGAAGGCACTTGGACTTACGCGTTTGAATTCCTCTGTTGAAAAGGAAGCTACAGTTCAAATCCAGGGAATGGTTCATACTGTGAAGCACATGGTAACTTCTGAAGAAATCTAAAACAAAATAAGTTGGGTTCGGCCCAACGGGAAACAACATTAAAAGAAATGAATTTACATACACTAACCCCGGCAAAAGGATCCACACACTCTCACAAGCGTAAAGGTCGCGGAACAGGATCAGGCAAAGGAGGAACATCAACGCGTGGTCATAAAGGTGCACAATCACGTTCCGGTTACAGCGCAAAACGTGGATTTGAAGGAGGTCAAATGCCTTTGCAAAGACGTCTTCCGAAATTCGGTTTCAAGAATCCATTCAGGGTTGAGTACAACGGTGTGAACCTTGACACAGTCCAGGCTTTGGCTGAAAAGAAAAAGCTGACTTCAATTGATATAAACATATTGGTTGAAAACGGACTCGTTGGAAAGAAAGATCTCGTGAAAATTTTAGGTCGTGGTGAAATAAAATCAAAGCTTGAAGTGAAAGCACATGCATTCTCTGCAGCGGCGAAAACAGCGATCGAAGCTAAAGGTGGAACAACTACTGTAATTGAAACAAAGTCCGCAGCACCGGCAACAAAATAAAGTATGAAGAATTTTTTTCAGACGATTAGAAATATTTTCAAGATCGAAGATCTGAGAGTGCGTATTTTGAATACGCTTTTCTTTCTGCTGATTTACCGTCTGGGCTCACACATCGTGTTGCCTGGCGTAGATCCGGCACAATTGAGCAATCTTCAGAACCAGACATCAAAAGGTGTTCTTGGTTTACTTGATATGTTCAGTGGTGGTGCGTTCTCGCATTCATCCATCTTTGCATTGGGAATCATGCCTTATATCTCTGCTTCCATCGTGGTTCAGTTGTTAAGCATTGCAATTCCTTATTTCCAGAAATTACAGAAAGAAGGGGAGAGCGGCAGAAAACGAATCAACCAGATTACACGCTGGCTTACTATCATCATCTGTGCTTTCCAGGCACCGGGTTATATCGTGAATCTTCGTGCACAGGTTCCAAGCGCAATCATCTCTGTTACCAATCCTGAAATCGTATCTCCGTTCCAGTTCTGGTTTACTTCAATCACCATCCTTATTGCAGGAACTGTTTTCGTAATGTGGCTCGGGGAGCGCATTACTGACAAAGGTCTTGGAAACGGAATTTCCCTCATCATCATGATTGGAATCATTGCCCGGCTCCCGTCCGCATTACGTGATGAATTCAATTCACGATTGAACCAGGGTGGAATGGTTGTGTTCCTGATAGAAATTGTCGCACTCGCTGCGGTCGTAGCATTTGTAATATTGCTGGTGCAGGGAACAAGGAGGATACCGGTAAACTTTGCCAAGAAAATTGTAGGCAATAAACAGTATGGCGGTGTTCGTCAGTATATTCCTCTAAAAGTAAATGCGGCAGGTGTAATGCCTATCATTTTTGCCCAGGCAATCATGTTTATTCCTGCCACCATTGCCCAGTTCTTTCCGGATGCAAGTGCAACGCAGGGTATCCTTACCACGTTTGGAAATTATACCTCATTCTGGTACAACTTTACGTTCGCAACGTTGATTATCCTGTTTACTTATTTCTATACAGCAATTGCAGTAAATCCAACACAGATGGCTGATGACATGAAGCGTAATAACGGTTTCATTCCGGGTGTAAAACCAGGCAAACAAACCGGTGATTTCATTGACGATACCATGTCACGCATTGTGTTACCAGGCGCAATATTCCTTGCGGCGATTGCCATCATGCCTACGTTTGCAATTCTTGCCAATGTCAGTAACGAATTCGCTCACTTCTATGGCGGCACGTCGCTGCTCATTTTGGTGGGTGTAGTGCTTGATACCTTACAACAGATCGAAAGTCACCTGCTAATGCGTCACTACGATGGACTGATGAAGTCAGGTCGTATTAAGGGACGCACAACCCAGGCGGCTGGCGGTATGTAATAATTACAGTTCGGGGTTGAAGCTGAAAGTTCAACCTGGCTCAAAGCTAAAAAGATGTTGTATTATAAGACACAGGATGAGATTGAGTTATTAAGAGAAAGTTCTTTACTTGTTTCAAAAACGCTGGCAGTATTGGCGAAGGAAATTAAGCCCGGAATTACAACACTGGCGCTTGATCGGATCGCAGAAGAGTTTATCCGCGACAACAATGGGGTACCTGCCTTCCTGAATTACAAAGGGTTTCCGAACTCACTGTGTATTTCAATCAATTCACAGGTAGTACATGGAATACCCGATAAAAAAGAGTTGAAGGAAGGAGATATTTGTTCTGTTGATTGCGGTGTATTGAAAAACGGATTCTACGGAGATAGCGCTTATACCTTTTGCATTGGTGAAGTGGATGAGAAAACCTTACGGTTGCTCAGGGTAACCAGGGAGAGTTTGTACATGGGGATAGAAGCAGCAGTAGCCGGTGCCAGGTTGGGAGATGTTTGTTTCGCTATTCAACACCATGCAGAAAGCAATGGTTATTCAGTAGTAAGAGAATTGGTGGGACATGGAGTTGGTCGACATCTGCATGAAAAACCAGAAGTTCCGAACTTCGGAAGACGTGGATCGGGAATCGTATTGAAGGAAGGATTGGTGATAGCAATTGAACCAATGATCAATATGGGTGTGAAGAACGTGGTGCATGAAAGAGATGGTTGGACTGTACGCACAGCTGACAATCTGCCATCAGCACACTTTGAACATACAGTTGCGATAAGAAAGGATCATGCAGACATCTTATCATCGTTTGAAATAATAGAAGAAGCAATAGCAGAAAACAGTCATACACAGATTATTAATTAACAAGTGGCGAAACAAAGCAGCATAGAACAGGACGGCACCATCAAAGAGGCACTGAGCAATGCAATGTTTCGTGTGGAATTGGAAAACGGTCATGAGATCATTGCACACATCAGCGGAAAAATGAGGATGAATTATATTAA
>JBDTTM010000093.1:0-11623 GCA_039930605.1 Bacteroidota bacterium | reverse complement strand
CAAAAACAACAACTGTTACTTACACAGTGAACAATGGAGGACAGGTTGAATTGTCTGTTTACAATGTCCTTGGCGAAAGGGTAATCTCATTGCTCAATAAAAAGATGAATGCCGGCTTACATACAGCAACTGCTGATCTCACTGGTTTGCCGGAGGGGAACTATTACATTCAGTTGAGTGCGGAAGGGAAAACTGAAGTCAGGAAACTGATCCTTGAAAAATAGAAATTGACTTATATCATTGAGTGCCCGGAGATTTTCCGGGCATTTTTTTTGATAAAAGTTCGATTGGATTATGCAAATTCCATTCGACACGAATTCCATGAATTAACACGAGGTAAAAATTAGCGAAATTCTTTTAAATTATTGATAACTGTCTGCATTCTGCCAAGGTCTATTAATGAAACTCTTTTTCCGATTTACTATACACAGATATTTGTGTCAATCAGGGAAAATCAGTGGCTGGTCTTTCAAATTGAGCTAAGCCCCATTTATTTTTGATATCCTGTCGGAATCATTTTAATCTTACCTTTGCTGAAACAAAAAGATATATTTTTGAATTTATGAAACTGAAAGAAATTCTTACTGTCCCGGGTATGAGCGGACTTTATAAAATGATTGCGACGACGAAAACCGGATTTATCGTTGAGTCCCTGATCGACGGTAAACGCATGCCGGTTACATCAACCCAGCGCGTAAGTGCCCTGGGTGATATATTTATTTACAGGAGTGAGGAAGAGATGCCACTGAACGAGGTTTTCAAAAAGATAAAGGAAAAGGACGGTGATAAGCTTGCAGTAAATCCCAAAGGCAGCGATGATGAACTGAAGAAATATTTTAAGACAATCGTTCCTGATTTTGATGAGAGTCGTGTACATACCAGCCACATTAAAAAAATGCTGGCATGGTACGGGATTCTGAATGGCAAAGTTGATTTTGATCAGAAGGATGATGACAATGAAACATCTGTCCTGAATAAGGATGATCACGAAAAACCTATTACCAAGAATTTCGAATCCAATGCGCCGAAAGCAGACCAGCATGCCAAGGTAACGCCGGTTAAACTTAGAAAGAAAGTCTGAGAAATTAATATGAATAAATTTCAAACAACATCAACGGCTGTTCCCGAAAAGAACAGCCGTCACTTTTTGTCAGTAGAAACAGATTTTAACTCCTGGGAATCGCTGAAGCCTTTTTATGAAAACCTGAAAGCAAGGGTATTCAATAACAAGAGTGATCTCGAAAAATGGTTGATGGATTTAAGTGAACTTGATTCCGCAGTGAGCGAACATTTGGGTTGGATTTATATTCACATGACCTGCAATACACAGGACAAATCCGCAAGTGATGCATACGCACATTTTGTTGGCGAAATTCAACCGATCATTGCAGAGTACGATGATGCCTTCAACCGCAAGTTGCTGGAAAGTAAATTCAGTGAGGAATTGGAAGTCGGTTACCGGATACACCTTGCGTCCATTCGAAACCAGGTCCGCATTTTCAGGAAGGAAAATATACAGCTCATCGCAGATATCACTGTGAGAGAACAAAAATACGGAGAGATAGCAGGAGAAATGACTGTAGAGGTAAATGGAAAGACGCTTACACTGCAACAGGCCGCGAATTTTCTCAGGCAAACAGACCGCGATTTAAGAGAGCATGTTTATTTTAAAATTGTAAACCGGAGACTCATTGACCGGAAAAAGTTAGACGAATTATTCAATGAGCTCATTCAGATACGCCACACGATTTCTTTGAATGCAGGTTTTGAAAATTTCCGTGACTATAAATTTGTCGAACTCGATAGGTTTGATTACACGCCTGCTGATTGCACGCATTTTCACAATTCCATTCAGCAGCAGATTGTCCCCATCGTAGATGCCATGTTGAAAAAGCGCAAGGAAGAGCTGAAGCTGGACGCATTGAAACCGTGGGATCTTGATGTTGACACTTCAGGAAAGCCGGAGTTGAAACCGTTTAAGACCGGGCATGAACTCACAAAAAAAACAATTGAATGTTTTTATGCAATTGATTCTTATTTCGGAAAAGTGGTTGAAGCACTTCATTCGATGCATCATCTTGACCTGGATTCAAGGATCGGAAAAGCACCGGGAGGATACAATTACCCACTTTATGAAACAGGGGTGCCATTCATATTTATGAATTCAAGCGGCAGCATGCAGGATGTGGTTACAATGGTTCATGAGGGAGGTCACGCCATACATAGCATGCTGACGCATTCGCTGGAGTTTGTTGGCTTTAAAGAACTGCCGAGCGAAATTGCTGAACTGGCATCAATGAGTATGGAGCTTATCAGCATGGAACATTGGAATTATTTTTTTGATGATGAAGACGATTTGCGCAGGGCTAAACGTGAACAGCTCGAAGGTGTGCTTGAAGCATTGCCATGGATTGCATGCGTTGATAAATTTCAACATTGGCTATACCTGAATCCGGGACATTCGATTGATGAACGGACAAATGCGTGGAAAGATATTTATGCTGCATTCAGCAGTTCCACAATTGACTGGAACAACGCGGAACACGCGCGTGAAGCACTTTGGCAGAAGCAGCTTCACCTGTTTGAAGTTCCGTTTTATTATATTGAATATGGAATGGCGCAGTTGGGAGCAATTGCAGTTTGGCGGAATTATAAAAATAACCCAAAACTGGCCATCCAGCAATATAAAGAAGCATTGAGTCTTGGTTCAACGCGATCTATTTCTGATGTATATACGGCAGCCGGTATTCGTTTTGATTTTTCCGAAACATATATCAAGGAACTGGCTGATTTTGTAAAAAGTGAACTGGAAAAAGTGTAAGATTCTACCGCAGATTATTTCATGTTTTATACAGCAAATGGCATTTCTTACAAAGAATCCCCCGTCTGTTTTTAAGCAATTGTTTTCATGAATTTGTTTTTTCTTTAAAACCCTTTGCTGGCAAGGGTTTCCTTTGAGCCAACGGAATAAGGCAACTCCCTTCGTTTCCCGGATGTGATGACCTCTTTTGATAAGTATGTTATTCCCTTTTGTAATAAACGCCTGAAGATAGGAAGGTATTCGCTGCCGGTTACCACAACTCTCTTTGGCCGGCAGCATATAATGTAAGACCCATAGCTCCGGATTTCGGGTATGACAGATACACCTCTAAATATCAACTCACAAAGGAAAAAATTTACCTACCAGGTAATTTTTTACCGCATTTTATTGCTCGGCGCAACGCTGGCATATGCGTTGTCATTTTCGGCTGATGTGTTTCTCCACCTGCACTTCAATGCTTTCATTATTCCGTCTGTGGTGATTGCATTTTTGTTTTTCTCTGTATTTATTCTTTCCTTTTTTGTAGATACCATCAACCGATATTTCAACCTGCTTGCAAGGGTTTTGATTGTTGCTGTTCATTTTCATATTATCGGTTTGAGCATTGTGAATCATTTCCGTCCTGAATTATTATTCGGATTGCTGGCTGCATCGCTTATTGCGAGTTTTATTTTCCAAAAAATTAAAACCCTGGTTTTATTCGATCTCACTATATGCGCCATTCTTGTGATCGGTATTTTTGTTGACAGGTACATTGCCGGTGAACTCGAATTGCTGAAAGCGCCAATCATCAGGCCTTACATTGATCCAATATTCTTTTTACTCAGTGAAGCGGGGGTGATGATTCTCGCTGCATTACTCAGTACAATTCGCTTTGTTCAGTTTAGGAATTTTGAAGATGCGCAGGTGCCGAGACAGGTTTTTGAGTTGTCAGACGACCCATCTATTGTGATCAATGGCATTTCCGGAATCATCGTTGATTGCAATGAACAGGCAATTCAACTTTTTCATGCTGGCGGAAAAGACGCAATTGTTGGCCGGGCTTTTGATTCCTTACTGAAAGAATCTTTTGCAGGCCCTTATTTTTCCGGCTTCAGAAATAAATTGTCGGAGCAATCCAAGGCAGCTGCAGTTGTCACATTTATATCCCAGGACGGACATACATTCGCAGGGATATTAAATGCAAGAAAAGGGTCCGATAACCTGATCAGGGTTTCTGTTTCAGAACCTTCGGCAACAATACCAGTTTCCAATGTGCCTCTTGCCGAAAGCCGGCCAATAGCGCCTGTTGCGCCTGATTATTTATTCAATCAATCAATTCTCCCGGTAGCCACTCTCGGACCTGATTATAAATTCGCTGAAGTGAATGATGCATTCTGTGATCTCTGTGGTTATACGAAGTCAGAATTGAAGAACATTAAATTCATTCACCTGGTTCATCCCGAAGACCAGGCCAGGGAAAAAAATATTTTATCGAATCTCTTCAGTGGAAAAATTCCAATTAACCGAAGCGAGAAACGGATCTTGAAAAAGAATAGCAGGATTGTGTGGGTAAGCATGTCATCTTCACTCATCCGGGATGAAAAAGGATTCCCTCAATTCATTGTTTCATTGATAGAAAATATCAGTCAAAAGAAGCGATACGAGAAGACGCTGATAAATGACAAACTCAACCTCTCTTCTGTTATCGATACTGCAGATCTATTTGTCGTAAATGTAGACCGGAACCATTCCATACTTTTCCTGAATGAGAAACTCAGGAGTGTAATATTTGACTTGACGGAAATGATTGTAGAACCTGGATTTAACCTGGGCCAGATTATTCCCGGGAATTTCATTTCCCGTTACAAAGAAGTATTTGAAAAGGGTTTTTCAGGAGAAACATTTTTTATCGATGAAGCCATCGTGCTTACAGACGGAAAAAAACTGGATCTTGAAATTTCAGTTCACCCGGTAAGAACAGAAGAAGGGAATATCCGAACGGTAACCATTGCAGCAAAAGATATCAGCGGCCGGAAGCAGAAGGAACGAGATTTGATCTCTGAGAAGCAAAAGGCTGAAAATGCAACCGAAGCAAAATCAGGATTCCTGGCAACGATGAGTCATGAGATACGAACTCCGCTGAATGGAGTTATCGGGATGGGAAGGCTCCTGGACCAGACAGAACTAAATCCAAAGCAGCAGGAATATGTGAATTCGATAATACTGAGTGGTGACGCACTGTTGTCGGTAATCAACGACATACTTGATTTTTCAAAAATTGAATCCTCTAAGATGGAATTGGAGAAAAAACCATTTGCAGTAAAGCGCGTGGTTGAAGAGACCTTTGATTTAATGTCAGCAAGGGCGATAGAGAAAAATCTCGGACTTCAATATTCAATTCAAAAGGATGTCCCCCGTTATTTGATGGGTGATATCACGAGACTCCGGCAGATATTGCTGAACCTGGTTTCGAACGGTATTAAGTTTACTTCCAAAGGTAAGCTCACTATTCATGTTTCCAGAATAAAGCAAGAGGGAGAAACTGTTGAGTTGCTGTTTGAAATAAAAGATACCGGCATCGGAATTCCTGCCAATAAAATTGACCGCCTATTCAAAGCATTTTCGCAGGCAGATGCATCCACGACAAAAACATACGGTGGAACAGGACTGGGATTGGCGATTAGTAGAGACCTGGTCGCGTTGATGGGCGGTAAAATCTGGGTTGATAGCATTCCCGGAAACGGGTCTACGTTTTCATTCACCATCATTACAGATGTAGCTTCAGGTGATAATATTCCTGATGGTAAGAGTGGTGTGAACCAGGTAAAAAATGCAAGTGTACTTATCATCAGCGATGATAAAACGGAGATAAATATTTTTACAGGTTATTTTACCAAGTGGGGAATGAAGGTGCGTGCAACTGATACTGTTGAGCAGGCAATGACATGGATCCGGATGAAGGAGAAGTTTGATATCGTTGCCGTAGATGCACAAATGATTACTGCCCGAGCAGGAGAAGTTGCCAGGAAAATACGTACCCTGGTTACGAAGGAAGAATTACCGATAATCCTGTTCAATGCAAATGATGAAGAGATAACCGTAGAATTTACTGACCAGGTGCTTTCAGCTGTTATTCCGAAAAATGTAGACAGATCTAAACTATTGGATATGCTGATTGGGGTATTTGCATTTGAAAACCACCAGCGCTTGCAGCAGGAAAGGGCCTTAACCAGGGAAGACAGACTTCTATCTGCCGAACTCCCGATTAAAATACTTGTGGCTGAGGACAATTCAGTGAACCAATTGCTGGTCAAGAATTTATTTGACGGAATGGGTTACAAGCCGGATATCGTAGAGAACGGACTATTGGTAATTGAAAAGTTACGCGCTCAATCTTATGATCTTATTTTCATGGACGTTCAAATGCCTGAAATGAATGGATTGGATACTACACGATTCATCAAAAATAAAATGAATCTTGAAAAGGTCCCGGTCATCATTGCGATGACGGCATTTGCCCTGGAGGGAGATAAAGAGAAATGCCTCGAAGCCGGAATGAATGATTATATCAGTAAGCCGTTCATGATTGAAGAGATTGTGTCGAAGATCAGGAAATGGTCGACTAAATCTAACGAAGTTGTTGATGAAGTAAAAGAAGTAAAGCCAACCGAAGAGAAATCATTTTTAAATCGTGCGGTATTGGATCATCTGCGGGAAATAAGCCCAGAGAATGCGGATGAATTTTTACGTGAGGTAGTCAATATGTTCCTCCAGCAGGCACCGGGGATTGTGAATGAGATATATAGTTTCTGTAAAGAAAAACGATATCTCGACATGAGTCATTCAGCACATAAGTTGAAAGGATCTTCTTTGAATATTGGCGCAGCTGCATTGGGTGAAATGTGCAGGATCATTGAAATTAATGGTCGGGATAACAAAGGAGAAGATTGTGATGCAATGATTGAAAATCTGCAGGATGTTTTGGACCAAACTGCTTTGGAGCTTCGCAAGATTATCTGATCAGAGAATGTTGACTTCCATTTCAAGGAAGACATCAAATTTTTCTTTTACGCTTAGTTGAACATGTTGCGCATGGGTAATTAATTCTTTGCCTGTAGCACCTCCATAGTTCACCAAAACCAGTGCTTGTTTTGCGTGCATGCCAACATTTCCAACCCGCTTTCCTTTCCATCCACATTGTTCAATCAGCCATCCGGCAGCCAGCTTGATATTTCCTGGTGTTGTTTTATAACCGACAATGTCAGGAAAAGAATTTTGAATTTCGAGAAATTTTATTTCAGGAATTTCAGGATTCTTAAAAAAACTTCCACAATTGCCAATGACAGCCGGATCAGGAAGTTTACTTCTTCGGATATTAATTACTGCTTGTGATATTTGTTGAACGCTTAACGTTGAAACATTCATCACTTTCAATTCCTGTTCGATCGCTCCATAAGTTGTATTAAATTTTGGATGTCTGTTCAGCTTCAAAGTAATCGAACTGATGAGGTATTGATTTTTAAGTTCGCGTTTAAAAATACTGTCACGGTAGCCAAATCGGCAATCTGCGGCAGAGAAAGTTCTTGTCTCCCCGCTCTGCAGGTGAGTACCTGTGAGTTCGAAAAAGGTCTCTTTTAATTCTACCCCATAAGCACCAATATTCTGAATGGGAGCCGCCCCAGTTGAACCGGGGATCAGCGAGAGGTTCTCTACTCCGCCATAATTATTTTCAACACAAAACAATACGAGGTTATGCCACAATTCACCGCCGCCACACTTGACCCAGACTGAATCATCATCCGATCTTACAATAGAAATACCCTGAATGAGATTATGGATGCAAAGTGCATTGAGGTCCTGCGTAAACAGAATATTACTACCGCCTCCCAGTACGAATTTACTTCCATTCTTCCAATCACCGGACCCTGTGAGTTCAGCTAAATCTTCTTCAGAATTCACTTCACAAAAGGCCTTTGCAGTGATATCCAGTCCGAAGGTATTAAGCCGGTTGAGGGGATAATTTGAGGTAATATTCATAGTCGATTCAAAATTACATTTCTCTTTCCTCTGAAATTAACAATCTGGCTGATTTTACTCACAAAGCAAAAGGTGCTGTTCACCAAGTGCCAGGGGGGATCTCTAAAATGAAATTGACATTCCCTGCGCCACATATTATTTTGGCAGCCTCATGGTTTAGTTTTTGGTTAAACAATCATTGAGGTGTTTTATTCGAGTTAAGTCAAGAGCCCTGCAGTAAAGTGCGGGGTTTTTGTTTTTTCAAACCTTGAAGACGGAAAAATAGTTGAAACAATGTCCGTAGTTCCACTGATTTTTCCTGTCTCTTTTGGCTGATTGGATGTTGGAATTCTTTGGAGTCTTGACCGCCAATATTCAGTCGCATCATTATCTTTACCACCTATATAAAAACAGGATGAACGATCTGATAAGGAATAATTTTTCGGAAGCAAAAAGTATCCTCGATGCCTTTATTGCCGATTCTTCTAATTTTAAAAAGATAGAGGAGGCGGGAAATATGCTGGTTACGGCATTCAAAAATAATAACAAGGCCATCAGTTGCGGGAATGGCGGAAGTATGTGCGATGCTATGCATTTCGCAGAAGAGTTAAGCGGTCGCTTTCGCAATGACAGGCCTGCATTGCCTGCTATTTCGATTTCTGATCCGACACACATTACCTGTGCGGCGAATGATTATGGATTCGATAAAATATTTTCCCGTTATATAGAAGCAGTAGGCAATGAAGGTGATATATTGTTTGCTATCAGCACCAGCGGGAATTCAAAAAATATCATCGAGGCGGTGAGGGCTGCGCGTAAAAAAGGGATGAAAATAATAGCGCTTACCGGTAAGGATGGCGGAGCAATGAATAACAATTGCGATGTAGAAATCCGCGCCCCGTATTCTGATTTTGCAGACAGGGCCCAGGAAATTCATATTAAAGTGATTCACTCCCTGATTCACTTTGTGGAAGAAGGGATGAAGTAATTTTTTATCAGCTGGCAGTGATCAAGTTTATTCTCAATGACAAGGATGTATCAACGGATCTGCCTGCGGGCATGGTGATGCTTGACTTCATTCGATATCAACAAAATTTAAAAGGAACAAAAATCGGTTGCCGGGAAGGCGATTGTGGTGCCTGTACTATTTTGGTTGGTGAACTTATGGAAGGAGAAGTCCGTTATCGTACTTTCACTTCCTGTCTCATGCCAATTGGAAATGCAGTTGGCAAGCACATCGTATCTATTGAAGGAATTAATCTGGATGGACTGAATCCAATTCAACAGGCAATGGCTGATGAAGGGGCTACCCAATGCGGATTCTGTACACCCGGATTTGTAATGTCTCTTGCAGGACATTGTTTAAGTGAAAAGGAACCTACTGCACAGGATGTACTGGCAAGTATTGACGGAAATATTTGTCGCTGTACCGGTTATAAATCTATTGAGCGTGCTGCATTGTTGGTAAATGAATTATTGTCTGCCAAAGGTTCAAAACGGAATGTTGATTTTGTTACTGAGAATAATATTCTCCCGGACTATTTTGCAGCAATCCCCAAAAGACTAAAGACCTTGAATGAATCAGAAGCTAATCAACATATCTTCAAATCAAATAATCAACAAATTAATTTCGCCTCCGGTGGTACTGATCTCTATGTGCAGAAACACGATTCGATGACGCATGCTGAGATCAATTTTCTTTCCGATCAAAAATTTCTGAAAGGGATAGAGAAAGTAGGCAATCGATGTATGTTAGGTGGCTCAACAACTGTGACCGATTTGTGTGAATCTGCGATCATTACTGAATATTTTCCTGCATTTAAAAAATATGCAAAGTTGATTTCCTCCACACCTATCAGGAACATGGCTACGCTGGCAGGAAATTTTGTGAATGCTTCGCCCATTGGTGACTTTACTGTTTTCTTCCTGTCGCTAAATGCATGTCTCATATTATCTGATGGGGATATTAAGCGTGAACTCCCTCTCAGGGAATTTTATAAGGGATATAAATCGCTGAATAAAAAGGTAACAGAATATATTGAGAAAATTTATTTTGAACTGCCGGATAAGGATTCAAAGTTTAATTTTGAAAAAGTGAGTAAGCGTACGCACCTTGACATTGCCAGTGTCAATTCTGCAATCACGATCCGGGTGAAAGGGAAAGAGATTTCAGAAGTGTTTATCTCAGCAGGTGGCGTAGGGCCAATACCAATGATGCTTGCAAAGGCGTCTGCATTTTTAGCCGGTAAGCAAATTTCACCAGAAGTGATAAACCAGGCAATTCATATTGCACAAACTGAAATTTCTCCAATCAGTGATGCAAGAGGAAGTGAATCTTATAAACGGTTGTTGCTTTCGCAATTGATAAAGGCACATTTCATTGAATTATTTCCTGAAATTAAATTAGAAACAACATTGGTTTGATATTCCACTTTGAAAAACATTGATTCAAATACACATCTCAGGGGAGAATCCATTTACCTGGATGACATTCCTGAAATTAAAGGGACGCTTTATGGTGCATGCTTTGATTCTGCTGTTGCACATGGTAAAATTTTAAACCTCGATTTGAGCGAAGCAGCAAAGGAATCAGGAGTTATAAGAATATTCACGCATCAAGATATTCCCGGAAGAAACGAAATTGGTGGAATAGTTGAAGACGAACCACTTCTTGCCGGAGACCATGTTCACTTTTGTGGAATGCCTGTGGCTTTTGTTGTCGCCGATTCTGAAGAAGCAGCGAGACTGGCAGTAAAAAAAATAATTGTTGAAATAAAACATTTGCCTGTTATCACTGACCCGCGTGAAGCAAAAGAAAAAAATGAACTCATCATACCGCCACGGACTTTTATGTTGGGAGATTCTGCAGCTGTTTTCAAAAAATGCGACTACGTATTCGAAGGAAGGGCAGATACCAACGGACAGGAACATCTATACATTGAAACGCAAGGTGCATATACTGTTCCATTGGAAAATGGCGCAATAAAAATTTATTCATCCACGCAGGGTCCGACTGCAGTCCAGCGTGCATGCAGCAAGGTATTGGGAATTCCAATGCATCTGTTGGAAGTAGATGTTACTAGGTTGGGCGGCGGCTTCGGAGGCAAGGAGGACCAGGCCAATGCGTGGGCTGCATTGTGTGCGCTGGCAACCTATCACCTGAAACGTCCGGTAAAATATGCGCTGAGCAGGATGGAAGATATGCGGATGACAGGTAATCGACATCCTTATTCTTCAGATTTTAAAATCGGGTTGAATAAAGATTTAAAAATTATTGCTTACGAAGCTACCTTTTACCAGAACGCCGGTGCTGCTGCTGATTTATCACCTGCGGTAATGGAACGAACCTTGTTTCACTGCACCAATTCCTATTTTGTTCCAAATGTAAAAGCAACAGCTTATAGTTGCCGCACCAACTTACCACCCAATACAGCCTTCCGTGGTTTTGGCGGGCCACAAGGTATGTTTGTTATAGAAGCAGCAATTGCAAAAGCAGCAGAACAGTTGAATGTTCCTGCTTCAGTAATACAGCAAAAGAATTTATTAACCACCGGTGATGAATTTCCTTACGGACAGAAGGCCGACAGCGAAGCAAATGAATGCTGGAATAAAACAGATGAGCTGTTTGATATAAAGCAACTCCAAAAAGAAGTTGCCGATTTTAATGCTTCCAATAAATTATTTAAAAAAGGGATGGCTTTAATGCCTATCTGTTTTGGCATCTCCTTTACCAAAACATTGATGAACCAGGCAAGGGCGCTCGTTCATGTATATACCGATGGCAGTGTGGGCATCAGTACCGGG
>JBDTTM010000092.1:0-11675 GCA_039930605.1 Bacteroidota bacterium | reverse complement strand
GCTGGGGTCAATATTATTCCGCATTTTTTGGATACGCGGTTCACTGATATCGAATCCGATCACTTTAATTTTTTTTGCGAATTCAAGTGCAATGGGTAGGCCCACATATCCCAAACCCAATACTGCTAATTTTTTTTTCTTGTCTATTAAATCCTGATACATACCGGTATTCTTTAATTGATCTTTTTTATTACAAGCCTATTTCAGCTTTTTAGTTTTTGTAAATCGCGCAGTGCGTAAATGCGTTCAATGATATCTACCACCTTCAGGCCTTCCATGGCATTTGTAGTTGCGCTGGTTCTGCCTTTCAAGGTGTCAATTACATTTTCCATCACGAAGTGGTGATTGGCAGCAGAACCCTTGTAAGATCCATAATCATTCGCCGGACTGGACTTGGCCAATGTCGGCATTGAATAGTTTTTGATATTGCAATATTCAACTTCATTCATGTATTGCCCGCCTATTTTTACACTTCCATGTTCCCCTATGATGGTAAGACTGCTTTCCAGGTTTTTGTCTGCAACAGCAGTAGAATAGTTCAGGCTTCCCATTCCACCATTCAAAAAGTTGAATGAAACAAAACCGGAATCTTCAAATGCTGTCAACGCATGATGGTTGAAGTCGGCAAATTTTCCCTGCAGTTCATTGATGTCACCGAATAGCCAATACATGATGTCGATGAAATGGGAGAACTGGGTGAATAATGTTCCTCCATCCAGGTCGGCGCTGCCTTTCCAGCTTTTACCATTGTAATATCTTTCATCCCTGTTCCAGTAACAGTTCAACTGAACCATGAAAATTTTTCCGAGTAATTTTTTTTCTATCACTTCTTTGATCCATGCAGAAGGAGGGGAGTACCTATTTTGCATCACGCAGAAAACATGACGCGAAACCTGCAGTGCTTTGAAAATTATTTTTTCACATGCAGCTACTGTGAGTGCCATGGGTTTCTCAACCACGACATGCTTTTTATGCTCGAGTGCTACCAGGCAATGCTCCGCATGAAGGCCGTTCGGCGTACAGACATTGACTACGTCCACAGCAATTCCTGAACTGAAAAGTTCACCGACAGAAGAAAAGAAAGGTACATCATCATTTAGTCCCAGTTTTTCTTTAGGCAGTATGTCGCAAACGGCCACCAGTTCTGCTTCCGGATTTCTACGGATCATTTCAGCATGCCTTTTGCCGATGTGACCGCAACCGATCACCGCGATTTTAATTTTGTTCTGCGTCTCTCCCACTTATTCAACCGATTATTTTATCCGTGTAACTTTTTTTCCTTCCAGTTGATATTCATGTTTGCTTTCCGGGCACGTAGCAATTCCATTGTTGTCAAATTTTAACCTGTGACCGTATTCACTCATCCATCCTGTTTGCCGGGCAGGATTTCCAACCATCAATGCATAAGGTGGAACATCTTTGGTGACTACAGCGCCAGCCCCGATAAATGCATACTCTCCAATGGTATGTCCGCATACGATCGTCGCATTTGCCCCGATGGTTGCTCCACGCTTTACCAGTGTTTTCAGGTATTGGCCTTTGCGTATGATTGCGCTCCTTGGATTGTTGATGTTGGTGAAGACCATTGAGGGGCCAAGAAAAACATCATCTTCACAAATTACGCCGGTATAAATACTTACGTTGTTCTGAATTTTTACATTGCTGCCAAGCTTAACCCCCGGTGATATCACACAGTTCTGGCCGATGTTACAATTTTCACCAAGCTCACATCCACTCATAATGTGCGTGAAGTGCCAGACCTTGGTTCCTTTTCCAATGATGCTTCCTTCGTCAATGATGGCCGTTTTGTCTGCAGTAAAGTCCATATCGTTCTCCATTTATTAAAGGTGAGTAGATTTATACAGTTCTTCCTTAGGTAAGCTTTTGAAATATTCAAGTGTGCGTTTCAATCCTTCTGCGCGGGAGATTGTTGGTTCCCACCCAAGAATTTTTTTAGCAAGCGTGATATCCGGTTGCCTTTGTTTGGGATCGTCCTGCGGAAGAGGTTTGTAGATGATTTTCTGTGAGGTACCTGTGAGCCTGATAATTTCTTCAGCAAATTCTTTGATTGTGATTTCATCGGGGTTTCCGACGTTCACAGGCAAATGATAGTCACTTAACAGCAACCTGTATATGCCTTCCACCAGGTCATCCACGAAACAGAATGAACGTGTTTGGCTTCCATCACCGAAAACTGTGAGGTCTTCTCCGCGCAGTGCCTGCCCGATAAATGCCGGCAACGCACGTCCATCATTCAGTCGCATGCGTTGGCCGTAGGTATTAAAAATCCTGATGATTCTTGTTTCAATTCCATGCACATTGTGATAAGCCATTGTCATTGCTTCCTGGAATCGTTTTGCTTCATCGTACACGCCACGCGGGCCAACGGGATTTACATTGCCCCAGTAATCTTCATTCTGAGGATGCACCTGCGGATCACCATACACTTCACTTGTAGAAGCCACGAGGATGCGGGCTTTTTTCGCGACAGCAAGTCCGAGCAGGTTGTGTGTACCGAGAGATCCTACTTTGAGTGTCGGAATCGGAATTTTTAAATAATCAATCGGGCTTGCCGGTGAAGCAAAATGTAGGATGTAATCAAGCGGTCCCGGAACATTTACAAATTTTGAAACATCATGGTGATAGAATTCAAACTCCTTCAGCTTGAAAAGATGTTCAATGTTTTTCATGGAACCAGTGATGAGGTTATCCATCCCGATCACATGGTAGCCTGCGCCGATAAAGCGGTCACAAAGATTGGATCCTAAAAATCCTGCGGCGCCTGTAATTAATATTCGTTTCACAAATTTCAGATTGGGGGTTACGATTTATTTTTTTGCAGAGATCACAGCGCGCCCGATGCTGTTGTAATAGAAACCCTGCTCTTGCATTTGATTCAGGTCATACAGGTTTCTGCCGTCAAAAATAACGGGCTCCTTCATCATTGTTCTCATCTTTTCAAATTCAGGTGTGCGGAATAAACTCCATTCTGTTGCAATGATAAGTGCATCAGCATCTTTCAAAATTTCATATTCGTCTTTTCCGTAGTGGATTTTCTCACCAATCAGCTGCTTCACATTCTTCATTGCTTCAGGATCAAAAGCAGACACAACAGCTCCGAGTTTTACCAGGTCGTCCACAATATTCAAGGCGGGTGCTTCGCGGATGTCGTCTGTATCGGGCTTGAAGGCAAGACCCCACAGCGCTATTTTTTTTCCGGATAAATTTCCCTGGAAGTAATTTTTCAGTTTTTCAACAATGGTATGCTTCTGCTTTTCATTTACATTCATCACGCTTTTCAAGGTGGTGAAATCATATTTGTAATCAGACGAAGTTTTTACCAGTGCCTGGACGTCTTTGGGGAAGCAGCTTCCGCCATAACCGATTCCGGCAAAGAGAAACCTCTTTCCGATACGTGCATCAGAGCCGATACCGATTCTCACGCTGTCTACGTTGGCTCCGGTCAATTCACAGAGGTTGGCAATCTCATTCATGAATGTAATCTTCATTGCAAGGAAAGAGTTGGCCGCATATTTCGTCAGCTCGCTGGAGCGTTCATCCATAAAATAAATCGGGTTGCCGGAGCGCACGAAAGGAGCATATAATTCATTCAGCAATTTTTTTGAACGTTCCGAATTTGTTCCAATTACCACACGATCCGGTTTCATGAAATCATCAACTGCAAATCCCTCGCGTAAAAATTCAGGGTTACTCACCACATCAAATTCCGCCTTGCAATTTTTGGCGATGGCAGCGCGGACTTTTTCTGCAGTGCCCACCGGAACAGTACTTTTATTCACCACGATTTTATAGTCGGTTATAAGATGGCCAAGCTGTTCAGCGACTTGTAAAATATATTTCAAATCAGCTGAACCGTCTTCTCCCGGAGGCGTAGGCAAAGCCAGGAAAATAATTTTTGCATCAGCAATTCCTTCTGCAAGTTGAGTAGTGAAAGTGAGACGTCCCTGCTTGATGTTGCGTTCAAATAGCAGGTCAAGGTGTGGCTCGTAAATAGGAACTTCTCCGTTTTTTAACCGGGCAATTTTTCCTTCGTTGATATCCACGCAGATCACCTGGTTGCCGGTTTCTGCAAAACAGGTTCCCGTTACCAGTCCTACGTACCCTGTGCCAACAACTGCTATTTTCATAAGATTTCCTTTATCGCTGGTTAAACAGCAGCTACTTCTAATTTTAAAAATTCAAGTACAGATCCTGTAATAAATTTTAAAGTTTCTTCATTCATTTCTGTATGTACCGGCAACGAAAGGACATGTGCGCACAAGTGTTCTGTCACAGGGAAATCCCCTGGTTGGTAGCGGTCATCACGATATGCTTTTTGCAGGTGAAGCGGAACCGGGTAGTATATCATTGAAGGAATTTCCTTCGTTGCCAGCTGCTCCCGTAATTTATTCCTGTCAGCATTTTTCAGCATCAACGTATATTGGTGAAATACATGATCAGAATTTTTTGTGCGCGCAGGGGTGATGATTTTATCATTGCCGGCAAAAGCATCATCATAATAGTCGGCTACTTTTCTTCTGGCTGCAGCATATTCGTCAAGGTGTCGTAGCTTGATGCGAAGGATGGCAGCCTGAATACTGTCGAGGCGCGAGTTCACACCTATCTCATCATGATAATATAAAGTGCTTTGCCCGTGATTGGCAACCATTCTCATTTTTTTTGCCAGGTCATCATCATTGGTAAAGATTGCACCTCCATCACCATAACATCCGAGGTTCTTGGAAGGGAAAAAGGAAGTACATCCAATCGTTCCAATGGTACCTGCCTTTTGCGTTTTTCCGTTTTTCAAATAATAATCTGAACCGATAGCTTGAGCCGTATCTTCAATTACATACAATTTGTGGCGAACGGCAATTTCCATTAAAGCGTCCATATCAGCGCATTGGCCGAACAGGTGTACAGGAACGATGGCTTTGGTTTTAGGTGTGATCGCCCGTTCAACTGCTTTGGGATCTATTAAGAATGTATCAGGAAGTACGTCAACCAGTACTGGCTTTAGTTGCAACAAAGCAATTACTTCTGCAGTCGCAACATAGGTGAAACTGGCGGTAATTACTTCATCTCCAGGCTTTAATCCAAGCGCCATCATGGCAATTTGCAAGGCATCTGTTCCATTTGCACATGGAATTACATGTTTCACTCCGAGGTATGTTTCCAGTTCTGCCTGGAATGCCTTCACTTCAGGCCCGTTGATATAAGCTGACGAGCGTACCACATCCAGGATTGCTTTATCAATTTCAGGCTGTATTTTCTCGTACTGACCGATCAGGTCAACCATTTGAATTTTTCTCATAATACTTGAAAAAGATCGCGAAGATAGAACTCTTTTTCTGCTTTTCAAGGTGGTTTTTGGCCAATCCACTTTGAGGTCAGGGACGATTTTATTGAAGCTAAATCGAACAATATATGCACTTCGAAGGGAGCTCTTTCTAATTTCAAACTACCTTGCAACCCAATTAAAATTTATGAGAAAGGTCAGTGTTGCAGTTTTCGTGATATTGTTTGGATGTAATCCACCAGTTGATAAAAAAGTCATAGAAAGAACACCGATAGTTGCCTTCCTTGATTTGCTCCAGGATGAAACGCTGGCTGAAGCGAAGAAAGGATTTTTCAAAGCACTAAGTGATAGCGGCTACCGGGAAAATAATCAAACCTTGAAAATTATTTACCGCAATGCACAAGGAGACCAGCCAACACTTTTGCAGGCATGCGATTACCTGCTTGCTCAAAATCCGGATTTAATTGCCACGTGCCCGACCCTGTCAACCATTTCTGCCGTGAGGCGAACCAGGGAAATACCAATCTTTATGACTGTTTCACCGCGACCCGATATTGCAAAACTCACTGATACAACAGGACAGCCACCGGCTAACTTATTCGGAGTTTATGAAACGTTGGAATATATAGACACTGCGGTGATGATGATTAAAACCATTCTACCGGGTGCAAAAAAAATCGGAACAATTTACAACCAGTCGGAACCACAGAGTGTAGATGCGATGAACAGGATTGAAACAGTTTGTAAAACGCTTGGCATGCAACTTGAAAAATTACCTGTCAATAACAGCAATGAAGCTCAACTGGTAGTGCAGGCATTGCTACGAAAAAATATTGATGCATTTTTTGCATTGCCTGACAACACAGTCTTTGCCGGCATGGAAGTGATTGTAAAGAGTTGCGACAAAGAAAAAGTTCCTGTCTTTACGAGTGAGGAAGGGTTGGTAAAACGGGGTGCAGTTGCGGCTTTCGGAGCTGATATGTTCCAATGGGGCTACCAGAGCGGGGCACAGGCTGCTGTATTTCTTAAGAATAAATCTACTAAAGGACTCCACCCTGAACCGGTTTTGGTGAGAAGAAGAGTTTTCAATGCAGAAAAAGCAAAACAATTCGGAATTGTATTTGATTCCACTTATATAAGTGTAAAATAAATCCGAATGGACTTTTATTTCACTGCAGTATTGTTGGGATTGGGTTTTGCTTCATTGGCGCTGGGCATTTTTATTTCCATGCGCATCTTCAATATTCCTGATATTACAACAGATGGTAGTTTTACTTTGGGTGGCGCTGTTACGGCAGTTTTGTTGACGAAGAATGTTTCCCTGCCGATCGTTTTTGTAGCAGCATTTTTTTCGGGAGCTATTGCCGGAGCCATCACAGGTATCATTCACACGAAGCTACGGGTGAATGCGCTGCTTGCCGGTATATTGGTAATGACGGCTCTTTATTCTGTTGATCTTGCATTCATGGGCAGGTCGAATATTCCTTTGACGAATGTGACAACTCTTTTTAGCATTGGAAGTTTTTTTAGTGATGAAATTTCACAGCAGGCATTCGTGCTGATTTTTTTCGTCTTCTTCCTGTGGCAACTGATTGGATGGATATTAAAAACTGACTTCGGTCTTGCCATGCGGGCAACAGGAAACAATGAGAGCATGATCAGGGCGCTTGGTGTGAATACTGACAGGATGAAAATAATCGGATTGGGACTGGCGAACGGACTGACAGCACTTAGCGGATTTCTCATCGTTCAAATCCAGGGATTTGCTGATATCAATATGGGAATCGGAATAGTGATCCTCGGCCTGGGATCGGTGATGATTGGGGAGATATTCTCCAGGTTGGTTCGGTTGAGAAGCATTTTGTTTAAACTGTTATTCGTAATTGCAGGCAGTATAATTTTCCGGCTCCTCCTTGCATTTGCATTGAGCATTGGGATTGATCCGGTGTACCTGAAATTGGTCGTAGCTGTTTTTGTTTTAATTGTTGTCAGCATCCCTAACCTGAAACGTTCTCATGATTGAATTAAAACACATCAGCAAAACGTTCAATCGCAATTCACCCAATGCTGTGCTGGCATTGACGGATGTGAACCTGGTTATTCCGGAGAAAAGCTTTGTGGTTGTTGTCGGATCTAATGGTTCAGGAAAATCAACCTTGCTGAATGCCATTGCAGGAACCGTTCGCATTGATGAAGGACAGATTGTAGTAAATGGAAGTGACATAACCCGGCTTGCTGATTACCGGCGAAGCAAATTGATTGCACGCATTTTTCAAAACCCATTGACAGGAACGTCTTCTGATCTTACCATACTGGAGAATTTCCGTCTTGCAGCATTGCGGTCACAGACAAAAAAATTTCATATCGGTACAGGAGAAAAATTTATACAAACTGTGAAGGAGAAGATTTACATGCTTGGTTTGGGTTTGGAAGATAAACTTGAATTGACTATGGGGTCATTGTCGGGAGGTCAAAGACAGGCCCTTACTTTATTAATGGCCATTATGCCCGGGCAATCAGGGGCGGAAGAAAATAAAATTCTCTTAATGGATGAACCTACTGCTGCGTTGGATCCGAGGACTAGTGAATTGATCCTGAAGCTTGCGAACAGGATAATTCGTGAATACAACCTGACAGTGATGTTTGTAACACACCAACTCAAAGATGCTTTGCAGCATGGAAACAGGATCATTTGCATGGAAGCCGGAAAAATCAAGTATGATCTGGCTGAGGGCGTTAAAGAAAAGCTAAGTATCAACGATGTTTATCAATGGTTTGAATGAAATTGTTACAGTTCAGTTAAACTGGTGTACATTGCCTTGACTTTTCATGATTTTTATTTAATTTGCAAACTCAACTACCCTAAATTTAATGAAAAAAATACTGACCCTCGCATTGGTTTTATTTGCCATTGTAAATTGTTCTCTTGCACAAACTCAGGATGCCGTGAAATGGAATTATAGTGTGGAGCAAACAAATAGCACCGAAGCGACCCTGGTTTTCAAGGCCAATATTGATGAGGGCTGGCATATTTATTCCCAGTTTACACCTGATGGAGGCCCACTACCCACCGTATTTACTATTGCGGAAAACGGATGCTTCACTGTGGATGGTAAGGTATCGGAGCCTGCTGCTCACAGGGAATTTGACAAAACTTTTGGCGTTGATGTGCTAACCCTTGAAGGAAAACCAACCTTTGTACAAAAAATAAAATTGAAGGAAGGTGATTGCATCATTAAAGGTCGTGTTGATGGACAGGTATGTAAAGATGTGTGCATCATGTTCGGTGCCGATTTTACATTCAATATCGGGAAGTCTAAAGACGATGGAATAATTAAAAATTAGTACTGTTGAATTTTTATTTCCAATCCTCCATTCAAAAAAATCGAAAACCTGCAGTTGAATAATACAGTTGATTCATGAGAATATCAATCATCTTTTTTGTTTTCCTCCTCGCATTTACAAATGCAACTTATTCCCAGTTTAAAACCCCGGTGAAGTGGATTTTCAGCGTTGAACAAAGAAATGCTGAGGAAGCTACACTTGTTTTTAAAGCCAGCGTGGATGAACACTGGCATTTTTATTCTCAGTTTACGCCACAGGGTGGACCGATGTTTGGGCCGACACCAATGGCATTTGTGTTTGAGTCGGATAAAAATTACGAACTGATCGGAAATGTTATCGAGCCGAAACCCCACATTGAATATGATTCAACTTTTGAATTGAATGTTCACACCTTTGAAGGTAAACCGGTGTTCAGGCAAAAGATAAAATTAATAGGAAGTAATTTTACACTGAAAGGTAACGTGAGCGGACAGGTATGTAAGGAATCATGTGTATTGTTTGATTCTTCATTTGCTTTTAAATTTGGAAAACTTAATGAGGAATTGAAGGCAGAAGGAATCCTGGTTGATACGGGAACAATTGCAAGCGAGTCAGATAATAATCCGGTCGATACCGCTTCAGCTGTCACCACCTCATCTTTGCCGGGTGACGGTTCTCTTGAACCTGGCTGCGGAATAGCTGAAGATGGTTCAGGCACGACCACGGATAAATCTTTCTGGGGAATTTTTATTGCGGGGATGTTGGGCGGATTTCTGGCCTTGCTGACGCCATGTGTATTCCCCATGATCCCGATGACGGTAAGTTTTTTTACCAAACGCAGCGGAAGTAAGAAACGGGGAATTGTCAATGCGCTGATTTATGCCTCCTCGATCATTGTGATATATGTAGTCCTTGGTTTGCTCGTCACCGTTTCATTTGGCAGTGATGCTTTGAATGATTTGGCGAGCAACGGGTTCTTCAACATGCTCTTCTTTGTGATCTTTATCATTTTTGCGATTTCTTTTTTCGGAGCATTTGAAATTACATTGCCGAGTTCCATCGTGAATAAAGCAGACCAGGCAAGTGACAAAGGAGGACTCATCGGAATTTTCTTCATGGCCTTTACACTTTCTCTTGTTTCGTTTTCGTGTACAGGACCAATTATCGGAACATTGCTGGTGGAAGCGGCACATGGCAGGAGTTATATCGGACCGGTTGCAGGCATGTTTGGATTTTCATTCGCGTTGGCAGTTCCATTTGCGCTGTTTGCGATGTTTCCGGGTTGGTTAAATTCCCTTCCTAAATCCGGCGGCTGGTTGAATACAGTAAAAGTGTGCCTGGGATTTGTCGAGCTGGCACTTGCGCTTAAGTTTTTAAGCAATGTAGATCTGGCATACCACTGGGGAATTTTGCAAAGAGAAGTATTCATCGTATTCTGGATTATCATATTCGCGATGATGGGTTTTTATCTACTTGGCAAGTTGCGATTCAGTCATGACAGCGAAGTGACTCATATCGGTATCGGAAGATTAATTTTTGCAATCATTTCTCTTTCGTTTGCGCTTTATTTAACTCCCGGTATTTGGGGCGCACCATTAAAACTCATTAGTGGATTTCCTCCTCCTGAATTTTATAAAGAATGGAAAACGGGATCTGCAGGAGAATGTCCGCATGATTTGGCATGCTTCCACGATTTTGATGAAGGCATGAAGTATGCGAGGGGACAGGGTAAGCCGGTGATGGTAGACTTTACGGGATGGAGCTGCGTGAATTGCAGAAAAATGGAAGACAATGTGTGGAGCGATCCGAAAGTTTTGAAGCGGTTGAGTACGGATTATGTGCTCATCTCATTGTATGTGGATGATAAAGAACTTTTACCTGAAGGACAGCAATCTATTTCTCCCACTACAGGAAAAAAAATAAAAACAACAGGCAATAAGTGGAGTGATCTGCAGGCAAGTGTTTACAATACAAACTCACAACCATATTACATCCTGCTCGACAATAAAGGAAAAGAACTGGCGCATCCACGCGGATATACACCGGATATCAAAAAATATCTTTCTTATCTCGATGAAGGCTTATGTCGTTTTGAGAAACGGAAAAGCGGGGATAAAAACCTGGCGGAGCATTGAGCTTTTTTTGGGTTTAGAAATTATTCTGCTATTGACCATGCGATTTAATAATCTATCCATTCGAATAGATATTTTTCATCATAGAGAATTTCGAATTCTCTGAGTAAATCCAAATACTCTTCTTTAAATGTTTTCTTTTCGTGATGTTTTTCCTGGTTGAGAATATAATTGTAAATGTTTTCAATCTGATCAAATGAATAGGAAAATGCACCATATCCATCTTGCCAAGAAAAAGTTCCTTTGACAAATTTGTTTTTGTTGATGAAATTGGTTGAATTGTTTTTTATGTCCCTGACAAGGTCGGAAATTACCATGTCTGGTTGAAGGCCGATAAAAGCATGAATGTGGTCAGGCATTCCATTTACGATGATTGGTTTTTGTTTTTTACCTTTTATTATTCCGGCTAGATATTTATTCAATTCAACTTTCCATGATTTGTTTATCAGGTTTTCCCTGCCATTCACAGCAAATACAACCTGGATATAAATTTGAGAAAATGTTCCAACCATGATAAAAATTGATTTTTTAAAAAATAGATTTTGATGCTGGTGCAATTTGCTATCATATTTGTATTTCAGCAAGAAACTAATTCTATTTAATCAGGTATTTTATATTATCCCTTCTGTAGTAGAATCTCGTTCTTTCTCACTGGTGCCGTAATAATTTCATCCCTACGGGATTGGGTTCGCGTTAATTTCGAATGGTGCTATATAATATCATCCCTACGGGATTGGATTCGTGTTGATTACTATTGGTGTTACAATAATAATATCCCTACGGGATTGGAATTGTGTGGATTCCCATTTGTGCCGTAATAATTTCATCCCTACGGGATTGGATTTGTTTTAATTTCGAATTGTGCTACAATAATAATATCCCTACGGGATTGGAATTGTGTGGATTCCCATTTGTGCCGT
>JBDTTM010000091.1:0-11679 GCA_039930605.1 Bacteroidota bacterium | reverse complement strand
CGTTACCGCCCGGTGATGTACAGATCGTACTGCCCGTTAATACAAGTGCGATTGGATTGATAGTGGTGCTTACATCAACTGCATTGCTGCCCGGTGAAACACAACTGTTGCCATCGGTTGCTACCACATAATATCCTGTGCCTGCTGAAAGAGATGACCACGTAAGTCCTGTTCCTGTTCCTGCCTGAGCGACTTGTACGGTTACATTTAAATTATTATACAACTGGTAGTTTACTCCCGTTGCGGAAGTGGTTGAAGTAATCGTTCCGTTACCGCCCGGTGATGTACAGATCGTACTGCCCGTTAATACAAGTGCGATTGGCACAGGATTTACTATTACATTCACACTTCCGACCGCACTCAACCCATTCCCGTCAGTTACAGTTACAGTATAAGTTGTATTTGAACCTGGTGAAACACTTCCACTCGAAACGTTTCCGGCTATTCCGATGTTCCACGCGTAAGAAAGAGTAGCTGTACCGGTAGCATTTGCAGTCAGAGCAATAGATTGTCCGTTACAGATGGCAGGAACAACAGGAACGGTTGAAATAGAAACTTCAGGATTAGTAACCGCAGTGAAATCACTAAAAGAATTTACTCCATTATAAGTAGCCACATGGGTAAGCGTATTTACAGGGCTGAATTTTGTCCAGACACCATTTCTTTTCGCACTTACCAGATTTGCTTCTGTACCGCTTATGTCAGCGGTAAGATAATTACAAGTGATGTCAGCACTAATTGTTGCGGCATCTGATGTAATAGGCCAGTAACGATTTAAATAATCGGGCGTTGCTGCAACTATGTTTGGTTGTTTTGCATTCGTAACCTTAACCGATATATAACTACCGGCAGGGCTAATTGAATTAACGGTAACCGAAGAAGGCGAATATTCAGCAGTTCCTGTTACTTCCCCAACAGGGAAATCGAAAGAGCCAGCACCCGAAAATATTTTACGCACCGTACCGGTATTATCGGTAACGATCATGTTGGATGCAGAAAAACTACCTGCCACCGCTGCAGCAGATGAACCAAAAATAAGATTATTAGTTCCAAGTGTCAATCGCCCTGATGTAAGAGTAAGAGTACCATTTACTGTTGTGGATGCATTCAAATTGACACCCCCACTATTGTCAACAGCAAGGTTATTCATTGTTGAGTTAGAAAAATTCGGGGTCTGCGTGGATGAACCATTGAATTCATAATTAGATGCATTATCAAAAGTGTAGTTACCCGCTCCGAAACCAGAAACAGCACCACTTGCATTATAAACGCCAGCTGTCTTTTTTGTTTTCAAAGTACCTCCGGATGAAAGTATAAACTGGGGATCAGTTGTGTTGCCGGCAATAATCTGATAAGCATCAGCATCCAGTGATCCTTCTACTATAAACGTACTTCGAGGTGTAGTAGCAGTGCCTAATGTAAGATCTGATAATAATTGAAGAGTGCTTCCTGATTTTACTACGTATTGTGTCTTTGATGACGAGTTTCCGGAATAGCTAAGAGTTTGTGTACCGGTTCCATTAAATTCAAAACCTTTAGCCGGTGTAGTTGCTGATGTACTGAATTTACCTGTTCCTGATTTTGTAAAATTCCCTGAAATGCCAAATTTGTTTCCGGAAATTGTTCCCGTTCCAAAATTAATCATGGAAGAATTTGTACTTGTTGCTTCAAAATCTTTTGTCTGGAAAATACCATCACCCGTGTTACTGGCGATTTCAAGATTAATAGAAGAGTTATCTTGAATTTTGGTAAGATTACCTACAGAAACACTGGCCGTCGTTGGGCTACCTGTGGCAATCAAATTGAACACGCTGCTATTTGACAAAGTGAAATTATTATTTACAGTAAAAGTTTTTGCAATATTGCTATTCGTCATCCGAACAGTTCCATTGGTTTGTTCATAATCATTAACAGTTATTGCAACAGAGGCCATCGTACAAGGTGCTCCCGTAGTTGAAACTTTCAGTTTATCGAAATTGATAGTTAGAGGTAACTGCGGTGTCGGAGCACTGATATTAAAATTAGAAGTACCGGAAAACTCAAATGTGCCTGAAATTGCCGTGTATTGATTTGATGAGCCAGGTGTAAAACTTGAAGTTATTGAAAAAATACCGTTCAAGGTACGGGTTCCACTACCGCTGCTTGTAAGATTACCATAAGTTGTTGGCTGAATATCCTGTGCAACACTTCCCTGATAATTAACATTGCTGGTGGCGTTCAAATTGCCTAAGGTCGGAATAGTCGAATTCTTTAGTGTAAGAGTTCCATTGGCAGAAACATCAATATTGCCAACAAAAGCAAAATTTGCAGGTACAGTAAAATTACATGCATTAGTACCATCCCCAACCACAACGGTGGAACCGACTCCCGAAACCGTCCATGCAGCCCCTATAGTTGCCGTTGCTCTATTCTGAATTGTAAAGATATCACCCAAAGTAAAACTTGCAGGAGACGTCCCTGTACCATTTGTCGCATTCCCCCACGTTCCTACTAATTGAAGATTGCCTGAAGCCTTCGAATAATAGTTGGTGGCAAGAACTGTATCGCCGGTGCCAATAAGAAAAAGAGCAAATAAGACGGAAATCATTCCTGTTTTTGCGCGGTTGTAAAAAGTTTTCATGTTGTTATGAGATTTTGATTTTTGGTTTGTTGATTGTGTTTCACGAGTGATTTTTATTTCTGCCATTCGAAAGCAAAACTTTTCCCTCTACAATCCTTGACGCAGAAGAGAATTCTGAAAACAGAAAGTCTTCTTTGCTTCGAACAAAGCGTAGCGCGGTCAGGCGCTGTGCAATCCGGAATATCATCCCGGACCGGTTAAATAAAATTTAAAAACTTTTTGCTTTGATGCTGGAAAGTGTTCAGGAGTGTGTGGTCCTAAGTTCCTCTTTGCAAATTAGTGTGAAAAATTTTCATTTGTGTTTCTAAGTAAGTTGGTCTGTGAAGTTATGTTGATACTATCTATTAAGTCTGTTTCTGAATGCTCACTAGTTATATTTATTTTTCCTGCTTTTGTTTTGCCATCATCTTCAATACTAACCCATATTCTTAGGAACAGGCAAAGTCAATTAAAAATTAGTTAGAACTCAATACGCCATTTATGGTCTATCCTTATTCGCAAGGAATTGCTTTGGAAGTTGAAGGTCAATTTTAAAAATCAAGATTCCTTAAAAAGTAAAACGCCCATGTCGAACTAATAAATACTTGTGAGTAATTTAATAGCCTCATGGGATGTAATTCCGTTGATATTTACAATTTCAATATGCAAGAAAATGAACGACCCTGCAGCAAGCTGCGAGGTATCTAGTGAAATTCTCCGAAGCCCTTACCCTCCTTCGCCAAGGCTACGGAGGGTTCTCCCAGGAGACTTCTCGAACTTTAAAACCACCAAAAGAAAAAATGTAAATTCTGGCAGACTCCGGTTTTACAGTAAAGAATGGGAAAACTGAAAATGCCCCGATACAAACCATACTTGTTGAAAAAAGGGCGTTTAGGACAAATATGTCATTGAGTCGAAAAAGAAATATAACACAATTCCATCCTGCATGCGATCCCTAAGAGATTCTAAAGTAAACGATGGAGTTGGTAAATCGAAAAATAATTTTCAACAAATCTGCTATGGAAAAAAGTTATTGGAGAGTTCACAATAATCAGGACGTTTCCCGATCTCAATTAAAATGTCCTTCAGAATTGAGCAAATGAACCAATTCTATTGAATTACTTACGTGATATTTTTTCAGCATCCTTTTCCGGATATTGTTCACGTAATTTTCCTTCAAATTCAGTTTGAACGCGATAACCTTTGATGACAACCCTGCGGATAACAATTTTGCAACATCCTTCTCTCTAAAAGTAAGAGGGAGATTCCTATGTAATTTAAACTTAAATTCCCTAATAAGATGTTCTTTCCTTTCGTGTATGAAACTAACCGCAAATTTTTCATTCATTTTTCCGAATCCGTGCAAAACATTTATTTCCGCTTCCACCTTTACCATTGCCGAATTTTTTTTACGAAGCACGGTGCTTATCACGATTGATCCGGAGATATTCTTTTCCGATTTGCCGAAATAAAGAATATTACACAGTTGATTTACCTGGGAAGCGTATGTACTATCTTCAGAGAAGAAGAGCGCACATAGAAAAGGGATACCACCGGAAATAAGTTCTTCCCTGCTCCAGCCAGTCATCTCTTGAAAACATTCACTGACGTAAAATATTTCACCGGTACTGAAGTTGTTTATGATGCATGCGTCATGTGTCTGGTGATTGATGAGGCATTGTATCAGTGGAGAATTGTTTTCAAAATAAGGATAGAAAACAGGAGAATTATTTTTAACAATAGCCATCCAGCCAAACTGACTGCCATCTTCACCTATAAGAGAAATCATTCCTAAAGACAACGAAAGTTTTTTCTCAGCAGGGCGATTAAAAATTACTTTCGTGAATAACTTTTTTCGGAATAACATTGAATTCCTAAGTTCACCTGAAAAGTCAATTTTTTCAGAAAGAAGGTAATTCATGTTCTCTGAAATCAATTCATTTGCCTTGCTCTTAAAAATATTCAGCGAAGAATTATTTGCATATTCAATAACTCCTTTTATATCAAGAAGAAAAACAGCATCCGCTGCATGTGACAAAAATTGCACATTTGATGAAAGAAATGAATCAAGCTGTATTTTGTAACTAGCTGTGATTTTTTCGGACATAATATTTATAGAAATACGAGCAAGATTATGATTATCGGTTGAATCTACCAAGCGCTGGTATAAATTTATTTTGCTTTTGGGCGAATGATCATTTTAGTTGGGTAAAATTTTATTCTGAGGATAAAGTAAAGAATATGGTGCTTAACTGGAGTTTCTTATTGCGAAAGATTCGAATTTAGGGCGTTTCTTACAGTCACATTTGTTTTTACATCTTGGTTCACCTATTCCTGAGGGTTTAGTTCCGGGCTATAATTTAGCAGGAAAAATACTTTTAACTTTCTTTCAATTTCTGTTAACCATTTGTTCAATCTTTTGATTTTGTGTTCCGGATGCCCTTCATTAATGAACGAAACCGAAGCAAGCTGCGAGGTATCTGGTGAAATTCTCAGAGCTTGCCTTACCAACTCCGCCGAAGCAGTTTCTCTGGCTACGAAGGCCGGGCATCCCCGTAGCATGCTTCGAGGAATTCAGCGAAGGAGAATAAATGAAAATTTTTTATCGACTATACTTTATCATTTGTTTCAGAAATATTTCGAATACTCGCTATTATTCACCCAATGTCATTTCAACCCCACTACTGTGTTCACGGAAAATCAGCTACTCGTATTTTTATCCAACAAAAAAGGCATTCCAGAATGAAGGAATGCCTTTCTATTTATCGAATTGATTTTTCTACTTCTTCGGCTTCAATACTTTTTCCATTGACTTTCCAACAACCTTACCTGCCTTTGCATAACATTCTTTGATTCTGTTTGCAGGATCAAATTCCCATTCGTTATCAGCCATTACAACACCTGCAACTTTATTCAATTCACCTTTTGCCATTACTTTCCTGGAGGAAGTTTCCATCCATGTAAACTCATAATTACAATATGGATTTACTTTCATCACCATCGGAATTGTAAAGCCAGGCTCTGTTAAAGTTGTATGCACCAATAACGTGTATTTTGCCTCTGTTTGTTTGGTTCCCAACTTCACTTCCATCTTCGCTTTCACCATAATTTTATTGATCAATTCTTCAAACATCGGCTCATAAACATTCTCGCGGTTTTCTACCCATTTAACAGCCCACTTGTCTCCTTTGCCCGGAACCTTTGTGTTGTAGTCGACAATTTTTCCGGCTTTATATTCTTCTTCCGTTTTTTTACCAACCATCATGTTGTCATAGCTGTATTCAATATTAATGAGCTTTTCTCCGGCAAGAAAAGAAAGGGTCTTATCTCCTTCAGTATATTTCTGAGCATTCACTGTAGTTGCAGAAACAGCAATTAAACAGATCGTAAATAATGCATTAACTTTTTTCATTTTAGATTTTATTATCGGTGTAATTTTTTCCTGAATCCTGACATTGCCTGTTTTACATCTTCCATATCCAAATTCAGCCTTCCTCATCCAGTATATACTTCCTGACTTCTTTCTTTCAATGAACCTGTACTATTCCATGTAAATTAAAAGAGAAGAACCAAACAGCTCTTCTCTTTGTATTACTAAAATTAATAAGATGTCTGCTTACTTACTTAGCTGCAGTTTTACCATCGTATCTTCTTTTCCTTTGATATAAATTTCAAGCAGGAAGTTCTTATCGCTGGCCTGGAAAATCCGTGACGTCTTAAACTGGAAAGCTTCAGTTCCTTTGATGTCGTGCACGTCAGTGATGGTGTGCTTTTCAATGTTCCCTGTTGCATCGTCAATTTTGTATGCGGTCAGGTATCCTCCACGACCTTCTTCATGCTTCGCAGGAACTTCTGAAAGTTGCAGGTCTATGTTTTTAGGATTGTCGAGGTAGAGAATGTAGCTGGCGTCTGCTCCTTTAATGTATTTTACACTCAATCCTCCCTTACCCATTGTGCTGATCTGGGTCTTCGGAAGTTTTTTCATCCACTGAATTTTTCCGGAAGCATCAAATTTGGTTGCCACCAGGTCAGCATAATACGAGATATTCGACATTTGCGTTCCTTTCATTTCCTTTCGCACGTATTGCTGCTCACCTACGATTATCGTGCTGCCATCAGCGTTCAGAACCACATCGATAATTTTCAAATCGTTGATGCCGGCTTTGCCCTGGCCCTCACGCTTTTCATTTTTACCTTTTTCCCGCTTCGATTCATATTGGTTAATCAGGTCAAGTGGAAATTCAAAATCATGTTTTTGTAACACTTTTCCGTTCACATCCATTTTCCAATCGAGGATGCCGTTCATGTTCCAACTAAGGGTACCGCTTCCAGTCCAGTTCACTTTAAAGTCCACTCCATTTGCATAATAACCAATGCACGTCAGGTTGCCGTCGGCCGTCTCGAACATTTTCAACTCCTGGAACATAAGGTTACCATCAATGTCGATCTTGTTAGGGGTTGCTTTTAAATCACTTGAAATACTAAGCAGCTCAAACCGTTTCCCGTCATTTAATCTTGCTAACATGAATGCTTTGCCATCCTTGGTGACTCCATAAGCAATATTATTCATTTCTTTTTCTGTGTAAGGCATCTTCACTTCGCCGCCCCATTGCTTTTCAAAATTATTGTCAAACACAAAAAATCCCATCACGTCATAGTTCTTGGCATCATCTTTTTCTAAGGGCTTCAGCCTGTAACGAATCATCAACTTGGAATTGTCGAAGGAACTGTGCACGATGAACCGGTAGCTGCGCATATTAAAGATGCTCGTGACGTCATCGGCCATGGCTGCCATAGCTACTTCCCTGGCAGTGGTAAAGAGTAACTTTGAAGCACCAAACGTTCCGTCGGCAATGTTGATGGAGCGGGCATAAATGTCTTCCTGTTTCGCCTTCTTGTTAAAAGAAGAGAATACATACCATAACTTGTCGCCTGCCTGGATAATGTCCTGCAACTTATTCTCCGGTGGAAAATCTTCATATTCCTTACGGCCCGCTTCCCGCATGCCCTTCACATCGTACAACTGAAGCGTTACTTTTTCCTTATCAGTTTTAATTGAAATGGCATGACCGTTATTGTCGCTGAAATACTCCTTGCTGGGAGCATCTACAACTTTATAAGGTGTTCCAACAGTGATGTTGAAGTCCTTGGACAGTTTCACTTGCGCGAAGGCAGTGAATTGAATCAGCAGCAGTACTGCCAATAATGATTTGGTGCGTTTCATGGTAGGTTGATAATAGTTAGTTTTTTGGGCTGCAAATATAGAAATGATTTGATATTTCCAATTTCTCTAACTTCATTGGCTTTAATAGAAATATTTAGTCTTAGGAGTTGCTCCGGTAAACACTTCGCAGGGATTTGATACCTCACCTGGAAAAGGAAGTTGATTACATATTTTTTTTAAAGGAACTCAAAAATATTTACAGTCATTTTTTTATAACCGACAGATAACACCCTGTATAGAAACTATTTTTGTTTGTCCGGGAGCAGCTGATCCACTTGTATCAACAATATCCGGATCCTACAACTCGTCCGATGTAAGGGCTACACAGCTATTCATTGTAGCCGGCGGCGATAATAAGTTTATCGGCTGAAATAATTTCTATAAAAAAAAGTGTGAAATTTTCCGTTTATGCAAAATTCTGAAAATTTTCTTTCAAACATTTCACCACAAAAAAAATTTTGATGAAGTCTTCAAGAGTCCTTCCATTTCAGTTCGGTATAAAAAGATTCAACGGCGATTTTCAAAAACTCATCGGTGAATTTGAACTCTGTTTTTCTCTTCAGGTGTGAGATTGATAATTTTCCCGGATGCTGTAGATGATAATGTCGGGATCAACAACAGTAATAAGCGTTGCTGATAAATATTGGCAGAAAGTGACTTTCTAAATTCCCTATACTACATTATGAGAAAGTACAATACATACAATAATCAAAATATCAAATCCAATCATTACAATTGGTTTTTGTGAATCAATGAATTTCCCTTGATAAAATAAATGCACACCAGCCAATGAACGACCCCGCAGCAAGCTACGAGGTATTCAGCGAAGGAGAATAAAATGTTTTTAAAGCTTACTCCGTTGCACTCCATACTTCCTGCGCATCCTTCGTATTTTTAAAGTCTCCTTTCATCGCTTTAAGTCCATAACGCTCACGTGTAATTTCATCGCGAGTTCTTTTACCCAGCTTTTTCATCATGCCCATCGGAGGCGACCAACCCGTAACAGCCTGCTCTGCCATTACGATTGCCGCTGCAGCAGAAAGTATAAACCATTTCTTATTTACAAAGGCACCAAGTAAAGCACCTGACAGAGAAATGACAGCTGCATTCAGTAGAAATGTACGTTCAACATCCCACTCTGATGACAATTCATCAATACGCTCGCTGATTACTCTCTTCCCTTTGTGACTGTAATCATGCAAAGGAGTTTGCTGCTCTTGATTCTGTTGTTCCTCGGCGCCAACAGTTTCTTTTTCGTTTGACATATTCATATAATTTTTTATTGAAAATATAAAAAAATCATGCCAAGTGTTTTCTATTTCCTTGTACAATAATTTAAGGCAATACATCATTGGTTAGCTATTATTATGCCTGCTTATCTACAAAAAAAAACTCTCTGCAAATATGTTTGCAGAGAGTTTTTAATATACGATTAATTTACTTTTTCATTTCTTTTTTTTGCTCAGCATTCGTTTTAAATCCCCAGATTTCCACATGGGCTTTATCTTTTGCCTGGTTAGGTATAGAGTGGTAAACAAAAGCGATTCTTGCAATGTCTTTTTCTGCACCGGGAACATCAATCACACGGCTTTCCTGTCCTTCAGCAAATGTTGACTTGAGTGCTACATCCTTACTGGTGCCGTCTTCAAAAGAAATCGTCAGATCATCAATGATGATTCCTGCATCCATCACTTTAAATTTAATCTTCGCATAGCGGTCAGCGCCCATCACTGAAATTACATCTTTTTCTTTTGCAAAGCTTACGGTCGTTTCACCAATCCGGTGCCATCCGGTCTTGTCATTCATTTCAACTTTCGGTGTTGCCATTCCGCCGGTTGCTTCTTGATTTTCGTTTTTGGAAAAATTCTTGTCTCGCTCCACATTTTTGGGAGCCTGGCTGTGATCCATATTATTCATTTTGTTTCGATCCATATCATTCATAGCCGTACCGTTTTCACCCGGCTTCAAACCATAAATTTCCACTTCAGCTTTATCATCTTTTCTGTTGGGTAAAGTTTTATACACAAATACAATTTTATCAATGTCTTGTGCCCCACCCTGGATATTTATAATCCTGCTTTCCATTCCGACTTGCAGCGGTGTGCGCACCTGTACATCCTGTTTCGTTCCATTTTCAAACCAGATTTCAAGGTCCTGGAGATCTAACGGTGCATCAGTAACCTTAAATCTAATTGCTGAAAACTGATCCGCTCCTAAAACGGAAACTTCATCACGTTCTTTTTTAAAATCCGCTGTTGTTGTAGCGATTTTGTGCCATCCGGCTGCCGGACTGACCATAATAGCCGGTTGTTGCGCTGAAAGGATGCATACGCTCATAGCGAATGCAGCCAATAGTGTTATTTTCTTTTTCATTTTTATAGAGTTTTAGAATTTCATTAATAAAAATGTATGCCGTTAAAGGTAGACCCCATTAAAAATCTAATTTCAATGCCATAAAAAGAAAACTCAGTATTTCCCCAAATATGTTCGAATGAAACGAAAACTATACCCACTTTTGGGACCTTCGTTACATTAAACAATCCCAATGAAAAATTAAATGCGCTCTTTGTTGTTGAGTATTACTGAGTTATGTAGTATCTCCCCTTCAAACTTTTTCCTCTATATTCGGGCTATTATTTTTCCATTGAACCCCACCTATGCCCAAAATCCCCAAGCCCAAAAAGCAAATCTCCATTGAAGAAACCCTTTGGGATTCTGCCAACAAACTACGCGGATCAGTAGAATCTTCCGAGTATAAGCACGTAGTGTTGGGATTGATATTCCTGAAATTCGCCAGTGACAAGTTTGAAGAGCGGAAAAAAGAACTCATTGCTGAAGGAAAGGGAAAGTACACCGACATGGTGGAATTCTATACGGCAAAAAATGTTTTTTACCTGCCGGAAATTTCCCGTTGGAGTTACCTCAAAGAAAACGCAAAGCAAAACGACATCGCGTTAAAGATAGACACCGCACTTTTCACCGTAGAGAAAAATAACCCATCACTCAAAGGCGCGCTCCCTGACAATTACTATTCCCGGTTAAACCTCGACATCAGCAAGCTCGCCTCGCTGCTGGACACCATCAACAACATAGACACACTCCGTGACAAGCAACAGGACATCGTTGGGCGCGTGTATGAATATTTCCTCAGCAAGTTCGCGTTGGCAGAAGGAAAAGGCAAAGGTGAGTTTTATACTCCCAAGAGCATTGTAAATCTCATTGCCGAAATGATTGAACCCTACAAAGGAAAAATTTATGATCCCTGTTGTGGTTCAGGTGGAATGTTTGTGCAGTCAATAAAATTCATCCAGGCGCATCATGGAAACACAAAAGAAGTAGCCATCTATGGGCAGGAATACACTGCCACTACCTACAAGCTGGCGAAGATGAATCTCGCCATTCGTGGAATTACTGCAAATCTCGGTGATGTTCCCGAAAACACATTCATCCGCGACCAGCACAAAGACCTCAAGGCGGACTATGTAATGGCAAATCCCCCCTTCAATCAAAAGCAGTGGAGAGCCGACAACGAACTCACCAACGATCCGCGTTGGGCGGGTTATGAAGTTCCGCAAACAGGAAATGCCAACTATGCATGGATCCTCACCATCGCAAGTAAGCTCTCCGAAAATGGAGTAGCAGGTTTTATACTCGCAAATGGCGCATTGAGTGGAGACGGCACAGAAAAAGCAATTCGCAAAAAACTCATTGAAAATAATTTGGTGGAAGCAATTTTAGTAATGCCGAGAAATCTTTTTTATACCACCGACATCAGCGTTACACTTTGGATATTGAACAAAAACAAAAAGGCAAGAACCATTGAGCAAAACGGAAAAGTAAAAAAGTACCGCGACCG
>JBDTTM010000090.1:0-11735 GCA_039930605.1 Bacteroidota bacterium | reverse complement strand
TGGTGATCATCCCTGCAAAACTTCTATGCGGGCAATTGTATTTACCGCGAAAAAGTATGTTATTTAAGAATTAATTTGTGCAATACTATTAGCCACGAATTAGCACGAATGAAATAATTTAAAATAAATGCTCATTAATGTTTGAGGCTCGGAAAGAATAAGATTGCATTTATTTAAAACAATTTCCTTATTAGCACTAACCCAGACATTCGTGTTAATTCGTGAAATTAGTGGCCTGAATTTATATTGATCCACTACCCGAAAAAGAAATAGTGAAATCTGTTCTCATTAAAAATGCATCTATTGTAAACGAAGGAAAAATCGTGGATGGAGATGTATTGATTACAGGTGAACGGATTGAAAAAATCGGACACTCGCTTTCTCATCCTTCTGCAACTGTGATTGAAGCTGCTGGCAAATATTTATTCCCCGGAGTCATTGATGACCAGGTTCATTTCCGCGAACCGGGACTCACGCATAAAGGAGACATTTATTCTGAATCACGCGCTGCTGTTGCCGGCGGTATTACCACTTTTATGGAAATGCCGAATACCGTTCCGAATACACTTACGCAATCTTTGCTCGAAGACAAATACACACTGGCAGCTTCGAAATCGCTGGCGAACTATTCCTTTTTCATGGGGGCTTCGAATGACAATATGGATGAGGTGCTGAAAACAAATCCGAAGAATGTTTGCGGTGTCAAAATTTTCATGGGTTCGTCTACAGGGAATATGCTGGTGGATAATGAGCGCACGCTGGAGAATATTTTTTCTCAGTCACCGATGCTCATTGCTGTTCATTGTGAAGATGAAGCAACGATCAGGGATAACATGGAAAAATTCAGGCTGCAGTATGGCGAAGACGTTCCGATGCAATTCCATCCTGTAATCAGGAGTGCAGATGCATGTTACAAGTCTTCTTCTCTCGCTGTTGCCCTTGCGAAAAAATTCAATTCGCGGTTACATGTCCTGCACATCAGCACTGCTAAAGAACTGGAACTTTTCAGCAATGCAATTCCATTGAAGGAAAAACGAATCACGGCCGAAGCTTGCATTCATCACCTATGGTTTGACGACAGCGATTATGCAAAGCTGGGTAGTAAAATAAAATGGAATCCTGCCATCAAAACGAAGCAGGATAAGGATGCAATTTTAGCGGCAGTATTAAATAATGTAATTGATGTGATTGCCACAGATCATGCGCCGCATACAATTGAAGAAAAAAACCAAACCTATTTCAAAACTCCTTCCGGCGGACCGTTGGTTCAGCATTCACTGGTTGCCATGTTGGAATTTTATCACAGGAAAAAAATAACGCTGGATAAAATTGCTGAGAAGATGAGTCATGCCGTTGCTGATTGCTTCCGGATTGCTGAGCGTGGATACATTCGTGAAGGTTATTTTGCAGACCTGGTTTTGGCAGACCTGGATTCATCGTGGACGGTTTTGAAATCAAACCTGTTATATAAGTGTGGATGGAGTCCTTTTGAAGGTACTACATTCAGTTCAAAAGTGACGCATACCTTTGTGAGCGGACACCTGGCTTTCATCGATGGAAAATTGGATGAGTCGCAGCAGGGCAAAAGAATTTCATTTGACAGGTAATTATTCAATGAACAAAATTTCAAAAATTATTTATTTATTGCGAAGCAGATTCCTGGCGCTTGCAGTATTGTCGGTTTTTATTTTTTCATGCAGCAAGCCCAAACCGGAAATTCCCAAAGGTATTCTCACACAAAAAGAAATGGTCCCTGTGCTAGTGGACATTCATGTTGCACAGGCAGCGACGGGATTGTTCAATACAGGAGATACTTCAAAATATACGATGAATGATTACATACCTTACATCCTGTCCATTCATCACATTGAAAAGGCTGTGTACGACAGCAGCGTTGCTTTTTACACGCAGCATCCTGAAATCATGCAGGAAATGTATGATGACGTGATTGATGAACTCAGTAAAAAGCAAGGAGAAGTTTCTTCTAAGTGATTGACTGACTCTTTTTTAGCTGCTTATTTTTATAAGACAGTTGTCTGTCTGTGATTTACCGAAAGGTAGCTCCGGAAAAATATTTCTCAGCGAAACTTTCTTCATCTTAAATCCATACGTCTCTTTTCGCCGTAGGTCCCTTTTTGCAGGCATAAAAAAACGCTTGCGAAAGGTCAAATCATCAATCTTTTAAATCAATTTATTATGAAAAAAAAATCAACAAAAAAATCGTTGTGGATTTCACTCGGCGTTGTAGCAGTTGCAGCAACAGCCCTGATGATATCCAATTCTCCTATTGTCGCCTCCAGTCACAGGGAAGCACCGCTGATCGCTAATGATCCGCTGGCCGACAATACAGACCTCTATGCATTCCGCAGTCCTGATGATCCCAATACTGTTACAATCATCGCCAATTACATTCCGGCAGAACTTCCACAGGGAGGTCCGAATTATTATTCTTTTGGAGAAGATGTGCGATATGAAATTCACGTTAAAAATAATCCTTCATCTCATGGTGACGATATTATTTATCGTTTCGAATTTGAACAGACAAACGAAGATCCTACAACATTTTTTAATATCAGGTTGGGTCAGCAGAATTTAAAAACTACCTATACATGTTATCGCAGTGTAAATGGTGGACAATCTTTTCAAACAATTGTAAGTAATGGAGTGGTTCCGCCTAATAACATCGGTCCGCGTTCAATTCAAAGCCCTGTCGGATTGGGAGCTACGAATTACAATACACTGCGCATGGGTGCAATTGCGAATGCAACAACAGGTGAAGAAATATTTTGCGGTCCTTCTGACGACCCTTTCTTTGTTGATCTTGGTGGTGTATTCGATTTGGGACAAACCCGCGCTGGAAATGGGTCCCGCGATGGATTGAGCTGTAAAAATATTCACTCCATCTGCATTAAAGCCCCTATCTCAACATTGCAAAAGGACGGTAAAAATGTTTCTCAAGCTGCGAATATTCTTGATTCAGATTTTATCATTGGAGTTTATGCAACATCCAGCCGCAAATTAATAACGGTACGCAGTTTACATGGTGGTAAGCCGTATAATATTGGTCAGTGGGTACAGGTTTCCCGACTTGGAATGCCGCTTACGAATGAAGTTGTGATGCCGATCGGTCAGAAGGATTATTGGAATTCTCTGCAACCATATAATGAAGACACGGCACTTGAAAAATACTTTACAAACCCGGAACTTGCATTGTATATGGACGACAGCCAGTTTGGTACTGCTGTTCCTGCATTGTCTGCATTAAGGGTTCAACGTAATTCATTGCAGTCATTCGATTTTGGAAATTCACATGATGGGTTATCCGGCTTATTGGGAAACCCGGCAACAACAGGTACTGCTTTTGACGTAAACCTGTTTGGTAACTATTTACTCCGTCCCGGACAACCACGCTCAGTTGATTTACTTCCTATTTTCATGACAGGCGTTCCAAACCTGATCCCGTATCAATTGGCTACCGGTAAAAACGGAAACCCGCTAGCAGCTGGAAAACCATTTATCAATAATTTCCTTCCCACATTCGGTGACATGCTTCGCTTGAACATGGCTGTTCCGGTCACTCAACGCAACGATCCCGCTTTCAGTTCTCTTGGACTTATACAGGCAGCGGTGCTTGGATTAACGGATCCGGCATACAACACCACTACTGCACTTGAGTTTATTCCGAACATGGATGGATTTCCGAATGGTCGCAGGCTCGAAGACGATGTTACGCGGATAGAACTCCAGGCCGTAAGTGGAGTCGTTCTTGCAGCAGTCGGTTTGTTTTATGATGATTATACTGCAGGGGGAGCAAACCCTGTAACACCAAACCTTGTAGGTGTTTTATCTTATACTACAGGAGTGGAAAGCAATGACAAATCATTCAAAGCACATTTTCCTTACCTGGCACTTCCATCAAGCGGATTTGGAAATTGCGGCGGAGCTTTGACAAGCAGCAGCAGCAGCCTTTATCCGAATCTGGATGCAAGCTTAAAACTCGGCACTCCCGGAGTCTTTATGAGTACTTATCCAAACCCTGCATCCTCCCAGACAACTTTCAAATACAGGGTTCAGGATGAAACCGTGGTGTCGTTGAAAATATTTGACGAATCAGGTAAGTTGATCGAAACTCCTGTGAATAGTCAAACGGTTGAAGCCGGCACACATGAATTAAGTTACAGTGTGTCAAAACTAAAACCCGGATTGTATTTTGCAACAATAGAACAGAATAATCAGACTGTTCAATCCATTAAATTTACTGTCACGAAATAAATTTTTGATTCTCTGTCAAAAAGAGGTTGCAATTATTGCAGCCTCTTTTTGTTTACTACCTGGATGTTGTCGAAAAATCCCGGACAAATATTTTCGCGCAATCAGCAATGGATTTACTTATCGGGATGAATTGAATTCCCAATTCTTTTTTGATTTTCTCACTTGAGTAATACCACTTGCGCTGGCTGTTCCGCGCTGTTTCTTTGGTGATAAAAGGTTGTTTATTCAGGAAAAAGCTGCGCAGTTTTTCGGCCCTCCAGCCGAGCTCACTCAGCGTTCCGTTTACCTTGATCGATGGCCGTGGTTTTTGAAAACTGTCTGCTATGTAATTGAAGATGTCCCGGTAAGAACAGTTTTCCGAACTCACAATAAAGCGCTCACCGAAAATATTTTTCTCCATCAGTCCGGTCATGGAAGCAGTAACATCCCGCACATCAACGAAACCATTGACGCCTAAAGAATAATACTTCATCCCTTTCCAGACCTGCCTGAACATGGCACTGCTGCCTGTTTTCCAGTTCCCGGGCCCGATGATGATACTCGGACTTACAATCACCGCTTTCAATCCTTCTTCCATGGCCCGCCATACTTCCCGCTCACTACTGTATTTGCTGATGGCATAAACAGAATTGTATTTAGAGGGTTTCCAGAATACATTTTCATCCATCATTTTATTCTCTTCCACGCGTCCTAGTGCAGCGATGGAACTCACATGACAAAACTTTTTCACGCCCAGTTCCAGCGCCACATTCACCATGTTGGCAGTTCCTTCCACATTCACCTTCATGATTTCTTTCTGCTCAGAACCATGAAAAGAAACCTTGGCTGCGCAATGGTAAACCTCATCAACGCCTTTCATGGCCTCCATCACATCATAGACATCTGTAACGGTACCTTGAATCCATTCGATTTGATTCTTCAACGAAAGGTTTTCTGCGAATGCCATATCCAGGATGTCATCTTTTGAAGATGCCCTCTTTAATGCACGAACTTTTTTGCCTGAAGACGTAAGGTCAAAAAGTAGCCTTGCGCCAACGATTCCAGTCCCGCCTGTTACCAATATCATAAGCCAGATTTCAAGATGCAGAATTAAGGAATAAAATTCATTCCACCTGACAGGTTTGCTAAGCTTCCTGTTGGGTAGAAAAAAAATGGTTACTTATAATTTTGTTTTTGACGATTTGTTCCAACCGGTCCTGCGCCCCAGATAGATATCGGACCTGACAGCATTCAATCCAAAACAAATATCTTCGCACAAAATAACAGGCATGAAAAATTTTGTGGAAGAGCTACGCTGGAGGGGAATGTTGCAGGACATCATGCCTGGAACTGAGGAGCTACTGAATAAGGAAAGCGTAACCGGCTACATCGGCTTTGATCCGACTTCCGATTCATTAGGCGTAGGGAATCTCGTCCAGATCATGATACTGCTTCATTTCCAACGATGCGGCCACAAACCGATTGCCCTTGTTGGCGGTGCAACAGGAATGGTGGGCGATCCTTCGGGAAAATCTGCGGAACGGAATTTATTGAACGAAGAAACACTTCAGCATAATCTCGACTGCCAGAAAAAACAACTGGAGAAATTTCTTGACTTCGGCAGCGGTCCCAATGCAGCGGAAATTGTAAACAACTATGACTGGTTCAAAGATTTTAATTTCCTCGATTTCATCCGTGATGTAGGAAAGCACATTACAGTAAGTTACATGATGTCGAAAGACTCAGTTCAGTCGCGGCTGGAAACGGGCATGTCATTCACAGAATTTTCTTACCAATTGGTACAGGGGTATGATTTTTATTTTCTCTGGAAGAACAAAAATGTAAAACTCCAGATGGGCGGCAGCGACCAGTGGGGCAATATCGTTACAGGTACAGAGCTCATCAGGAGAAAGGGTGGGGGAGAGGCTTTCGCATGTACGACACCTTTAATAAAGAAAGCAGACGGGACAAAATTTGGAAAAACAGAAAGCGGGAACGTCTGGCTCGATCCTAAAAAAACTTCGCCATACCAATTTTATCAATTCTGGATGAATGCGTCAGACGAAGACATAAAAAAATACATCAGGATTTTCACTTTGATGAACAAGGAAGAAATTGAAGAATTGGAAAAAGAACATGATGTTGCTCCACACCAACGACTCCTTCAAAAGTGCGTAGCAAAGGACATTACTACACGTGTTCATTCCGAAAAAGAATACCTGGCAGCCGTTGAAGCGTCGGAAATCCTTTTCGGAAAAGGAACTGCAGAAGCACTGAATAACCTGAGCGAAGGCGATTTACTCAGTGTTTTCGAGGGTGTTCCGCAGGTAGAAGTAGATAAAGGGAAGCTGGATGCAGGTATCGGGGTGATTGAATTTTTGTCTGATACCACCAGTATTTTTCCTTCCCGGGGCGAGGCAAAAAAAATGCTGCAGGGAGGTGGCGTGGCTGTGAACAAAACAAAAATCGAAGACCTGAACCGCAATATTTCGGGGGCAGATCTGCTCAAAGGAAAATATATTCTTATTCAAAAAGGGAAGAAGAATTATTATTTGATCACGGGCAAATAGCGCAACTGTTTTCAGACTTTACCTGTGGCAATTTTATACGCATCGTTGCAAATCCAATAGTAGTCTATGTTTCCGGGTCCCTTGGCTTTTCGTCAGGCTTTTTCATCCTGCTGAAAAGGATGCCGATGCCGACGACTATCGCCGCAGCAAAAATAAAATTGAAAATAAGCTGGTTGATGTTCTCCTGTTTCAACGTCCCGAAACGCTGCTTCATAAGCAAGGCAGCAAGAAAACTTCCGAGTGCTACAGAACTCACAACAATTACCAATCGACGGCGGGGAGAAAGCATTCGGCGAATGTAGCGGATATCTGGAGATGCACATAAACACTCCCGATAGTTATCGGGATGCACATCTGAACTTACTTCTTATCTCTTTTTTGGTAAAGCACTTCCGGGCCCTTTACAATTCGGGCTTGTAGATGAAGTCTAATCCGAAATCAGATTTTAAACAAAATCTTTTTTGTCTTTCGCACCACTTAATCGAAGTTTTCAGTACATCTTATTTATTGTTTGGGACATTGTTGTATTCAGGGATAAAACCAATTAGGAAATTTCTTGTGTTCATAGGCCAGGTTTGTCGACCTCACTCCGCGAAAGCGCAGTAGATAGATCGGGAAATGAATTTTGTTTTTCTCTTCATCGAATTTGAGATGACAGATGAAAAGCGAACCGGGACGACCTGGTTGTAATTGAAGTGGGATTTATTGAGACTTATTTACAAATAAAGAATGAAACCTGCGGTATTATGCCTGCAAAGCGGATAATTTTAAGTGAAATAAAACAAAAGCACGAAAATTCAAAAAACGCTTAACCATTCTGTAAATATTCTATCGATACTAATAATTTTTTTAAGACCATCTAAAAGCGAAGTAAAATGAAAAATAATTGTATCAAACCACTCACAAGCGCAGTTCTAGCTGTCGCCTTTGTACTTGCCGCCGGGATTTTTTTCAGCCCTGCCGCAGTGTACGCATCAAGCAACTTCAAAGGGCAAGTGTTTGAAAAGGTCGAGAAGATGAAAGCGCAAAACGTCTTTACAAAAAAGACATCAGCTTTTGCTGTTGCATCTGGAGCATCCGAGCAAGGTCTTGCTGCCGTACTCTCTCACTACACTTTGCTGAAGAAGTCAGCAGACATAGAGAGCATTAAAGCAACCAAACCTGAATTCATTTCGCTGCCTATTCCGGTGGATAATGGAGCCAGGAGTTTAAATCTGCTTCTCTATAAAGTAGATATCTCCCCAAACGGATTTACACTGATGTCGAGTGATGGACAACCACACCTGAAAGATAACAGCATCGTCCACTACCGCGGAATCATTGATAACAATCCGCGTTCAGTTGTGAGCTTTACTTTTTCTGATGATGAAACGATGGGGCTTGTCTGTACCGAGAACGGGAACTATGTAATCGGTAAGTTGGCACAAAGCCCGAACGACAATTACATTATATATAATGACAGGGATATGCTTGCAAGAAATAATTTTACTTGCGGAACACTTCCAGTTTTCCCGACCAACCAATCTCAATATTCGCCAAATGGCGGCGGCGGAAACACCGTTCAAACTACTAAATGTGTAAACTGGTATTGGGAAACTGACTATGATATTTTCGTTGATAAAGGAAGCGTAGCAAATGTAAATACATATATGCAGGCGGTATTCAACCAGGATGCAGCGCTGTATGCAAATGATGGAATCACAATCACCCTTCAGACACTATATGTATGGAGTACAACAGATCCTTATACAGGTCCGGGCACGGGTGATTACCTGAACCAGTTCGGTAACTACCGTACTTCTTTTGCCGGCGATCTTGCGCATTTGATCGGTTACAACGGCGGTGGTGGTATTGCATGGGTTGGAGGTTTGTGCTACGGCATGCCTTCAGGTCGACAGGCTTATAGTGCCATCTATGGTACTTATAGTAATGTACCCGCCTTTTCGTGGACAATAGAATGTATTTCTCACGAAGAGGGACATGTGTTGGGTTCGAATCATACCCACGATTGTGTATGGAACGGAAACAATACTGCGATTGACGGATGCGGTCCGGCAGCAGGGTATCCGGGTAGTTCCAACGGCGGAAACTGCGTTGCAGGACCAATTCCTACCATGGGTACCATCATGAGTTATTGTCACCTGAGTCCAAACCCCGGCATCGATTTAAGTTTGGGTTTTGGAATACAACCGAAAACACTCATCATCAATGCTGTGAATGGTGCTTCCTGCCTTTCAGCATGCGGCCAGGGATGCAGCACGCCGGCGCAACCGGGAACAATCACGGGAACTACAGGCGTTTGCCAGGGTGCATCACAGACTTATTCAATCACTGCTGTGAGCGGAGCGACCAGTTACACCTGGAGCTACCCAGGCGGCTGGAGCGGATCATCTACTTCTACGTCTATAACTGTTACTGCAGGTGCAACAAGTGGTAATATTTCTGTTACTGCGAACAACACGTGCGGTGCAAGTACAGCACGCACATTGGCAACTACAGTTACTGCATTTCCTGCCCAGCCCGGAAATATTACCGGTAGTGCATCAGTATGTTCGGGTGCCGCACAGGCATATTCTATATCTGCAGTTAGCGGAGCAACGAGCTACACCTGGACGAAGCCCTCCGGATGGAATGGAACATCAACCTCGACTTCAATCACTGCTATAGCGGGAACTTCAGGTGGAAATATGTCTGTTGTTGCAAATAACGGTTGTGGAAGCGGGAATGCAAGGTCGCTGGCAGTTACAATTGCAACAACCCCTGCACAACCGGGAACAATTACCGGAAGTACTTCCGTTTGTCCTTCTTCTTCACAAACTTATTCAGTTACAGCTGTAAGTGGAGCAACCGCCTATAACTGGACGATGCCTTCCGGATGGACAGGATCTTCCACTACGAATTCAATTACAGTAGCTGCAGGAAATAGTGCCGGTAACATATCTGTAAGTGCCGGTAATGGATGCGGAACTAGCAGCGTACGAACACTTGCAGTTACGATGGGCACTGCTGTTCCGGTACAACCCGGTAACATTTCAGGGAATGCATCTGTTTGTCCATCAACATCACAAACGTATTCAATCACTGCTGTGAGTGGTGCTACAAGCTATACCTGGACAAAGCCCAATGGCTGGAGCGGAACTTCAACCACTAATTCAATATCACTGACAGCAGGCAGTACAGGAGGAACACTTTCTGTTGTTGCAAATAATGGTTGCGGAAGCAGCACAGCACGAACGCTTTCTTTGTCTATGTCAATTGCACCTGCTCAACCGGGAACGATTACAGGTAGCACTTCTGTTTGTCAATCCACTTCTCAAACATATTCTATTGCTGCAGTAAGCGGTGCTACGGGTTATACCTGGACCTTACCAAATGGCTGGAGTGGAAGTTCAACATCAACTTCAATTACAACTACTGCAGGTTCATCAGGAGGCATCATCTCTGTGATTGCCGTGAATGGTTGCGGGAACAGTACTGCACGAACGCTTACAACTACAATATCACCAACACCGGCACAACCCGGAAATATTACAGGAAGTACTGCAGTTTGCCAGACATCCTCACAGACATATTCAATCACAGCAGTGAGTGGCGCAACAAGTTACACCTGGACAATGCCAAATGGCTGGACTGGAACTTCCACATCGACGTCTATTACTTCTACAGCCGGTGGCGCAGGGGGAACTATTTCTGTAGTTGCCAATAATGGCTGCGGAAGCAGTTCAGCACGCACACTTTCAGCTTCTGTAACTCCGGTACCTGCACAACCTGCTTCGATATCAGGTAATAGTGCTGCTTGTCCCGGCACGTCTCAAACATATTCAATCACCGCAGTGAGCGGTGCAACAAGTTATACATGGACGTTGCCAGGTGGATGGTCCGGGTCATCAACCTCGACTTCAATTTCACCGATAACCGGTGTTGCAGGCGGTTCCATTACTGTAAAAGCAAATAACGGTTGCGGCAGCAGCAGTACGGCATCGATGACTGTTTCCATGAGTACGGCAGTACCTGTACAACCGGGAGCTATTTCCGGAAGTGCTACTGTTTGCCAATCTACAACTCAAACCTATTCTGTGTCGGCAGTGAGTGGAGCATCAAGCTATACCTGGACCAAGCCGAATGGCTGGAGTGGAACTTCTACAACAAATTCTATTTCTCTGACTTCAGGCAGTTCGGGTGGAACGCTTTCTGTTACTGCTAACAATGGTTGCGGAAGCAGTACAGCGCGCACTTTGTCTGTTTCAATAAGTGGTGTTGGCCCCGCACAACCCGGAGCGATTTCCGGAAATGCATCAGTGTGCCAATCAGCATCTCAAACTTATTCGATCGTTGCTGTAAATGGAGCAACAAGCTATACCTGGACGTTACCAAACGGATGGAGCGGAACATCAACCTCCACTTCCATTACCAGTACGATAGGAAGTGCAAGCGGAACTATTTCAGTTACTGCAAATAATGGTTGCGGAAGCAGTATTGCAAGAACCCTTGCTGCAACAGTAAGCGTATTGCCTGTTCAGCCGGGTACAATTACCGGAAGTACGAGTGTATGCCAGACTTCTTCCCAAATCTATTCGGTGACTGCCGTAAGTGGTGCAACCAGCTATACCTGGACGCTGCCGAACGGATGGACAGGCACTTCTGCTTCAACTTCAATTACTGCAACGATTGGCAGTGCCGGCGGAACTATTTCCGTAAAAGCTAACAGCGGTTGCGGTAGCAGTTCAATTCGTACGTTGTCTGCAAGCGTATCACCGGTACCTGTGCAACCTGCAGCAATTACAGGGAATGTTTCAATTTGTTCTGCTACTAATCAGACATATTCTATAACTGCAGTGAATGGCGCAACGAGTTATACATGGACGTTGCCAAACGGCTGGAGCGGTTCTTCAACTTCAACTTCTATTAATGCCA
>JBDTTM010000089.1:0-11742 GCA_039930605.1 Bacteroidota bacterium | reverse complement strand
ATTTCCACTTCAATATTGTTCTCAAAACACCGGGATAAAAGTCAATACTTTCTCGAGAGCGAAATTTCTTTGCTCAGTTACGATTTTGAATTCAGGGGAAAAGAGTTAGTGCTCAAAATCCTGGATGGAAATGGTTCATCAGAAAAAATAATTCCACTTCAGGATTCTGTAAGATCAGTACAGCCTGTGCCAATAATAAACAACCAAATCTTCTTTCCTGGCCAATTAACCAATACCGCCGAACATAAACGCAATCCAGTTTTGTTAAATAATAAAGAAATCGTTTACCTGGGCGATCAAAACAGGGGCATCGGCTTCTATGCATTGAGAAAAATTCCGCTGGAATTGAAGTAAATCAAGTTTTCCGGAAGTCGCAAACAATTATGAATCAGAATTGTTATACGTTCCGGAATCTTTCAACCTTTTTAATACTTTTTGACTATCATTTAATTACTTTCTTTGCACATCCCCCTATGAGTTTAGTCATTGAAAATTTTTCGACTTCAGGATCAAATCCCGATGCCCGGTCTGCCGTAATACGGACGCTGCTTTATTTCAATATTTTTAATCACCCTCTCACCGAGAAAGAAATTTTCAACCTCCTCCAGCAAAAAGAAATCGTTGAATCAGGAATCGAATCCGCACTGGAATCACTCATTCACGATGGAATCATTCAGTTTCATCAAGGATATTATTTTTTGAACAATACATCCAATATTATTCAGAGACGAATTGATGGAGAATCGAATGCTGCAAAGTCTTTCGCAATTGCAAAAAAGTATTCAAAGCTCATTGCAAAATTTCCATTCGTAAGGTCAATTGCTTTGTCAGGTTCGCTGTCGAAAAAATTCATGGACAGCAAATCAGACATCGATTATTTTATCATCACTGCCCCAGGGCGTATGTGGATTGCGCGCACGCTGCTGGTCCTTTACAAAAAACTATTCCTGTTCAATTCGCATAAATATTTTTGTGTCAATTATTTTCTCACTGAAAATGCCCTGGAGGTTCCCGACAAAAATATTTTTACTGCAACAGAAATTTCATTTCTCATTCCGACTTACAACTATGAAATATATAGGAACTTCAGGGAAGCCAATGAGTGGTCTGATGATTACCTGCCCAACTTTCCATTACGTCAAAAAGAATTCCTGATCGATGAGAAAAAAAATGGTTTGAAAAAAGTACTTGAAAAAATCATGTCCGGTTATATCGGTGAAAAACTGGACGAATATTATTTCCGCCTGACATTGAAATTCTGGAAAAAGAAATTCAAACATTTCGATGATTCCACTTTTGATTTCCGGTTAAGGTCAAGGAAAAACGTTTCCAAGCACCATCCATTGGGTTACCAGGAAAAAGTGCTGACCAGTTATTCCGAAAATATTACTTCGTTTACCCGCGCCCATCATATTTCGCTTCATGCCGAAGATCCTGTTTACGCATAGTTATTTTCTTGGCTTTGACCCCAAACAGTTGGAGCACATGCAACCATATCCCCCGTTGGGGACCCTCTATGGTGCTGCCGAAATGCGAAAGAACGGATTTGATGTTTCACTTTTCGATCCGATGTTTTCCGCTTCGCCGAAGGAGATAATTCCTAAACTGGAAAAAGAAAAACCGGATTTCCTGGTCATCATCGACGATGGTTTCAATTACCTCACGAAAATGTGCCTCACCAACATGCGTGAAGCAGCATTTGAAATGATTGCCCTCGCCAAACAAAATCGAGTTACGGTAATCGTTAACAGCAGTGATTCCACAGATCATTTCGAAAAATATTTAGACAAAGGTGCAGACTACGTCATCACCGGTGAAGTGGAAATTTCTCTTCGTGAATTACTGAAGAATATAACTGCCGATTCTCCTGTTGATTCAGTAGAAGGAATTATTTTCAAAAAAGACAACAAGACAGTCGTCAACAAAAAAAGGAATGTGTTGAATGACCTGGATTCATTGCCTGCTCCGGCCTGGGACCTGGTAGACATCAGTGAATATAAAAACCGCTGGCTTCAGCATGCTGGATATTTTTCATTGAACATAAGTACCACGCGTGGCTGTCCGTTCAAATGCAACTGGTGTGCAAAACCAATTTACGGAAACAGGTACCACGTTCATTCACCGGAGCATGTTGTAGCGGAATTGAAAATGCTCCAGGCAAAATATGGTGTCAATCACTTCTGGATGACTGATGATATTTTCGGATTGAAACCGGGCTGGGTGACCAAATTTTCCGAACTCGTTCAAAAAGAAAAATTACAAATTAAATTCAAAATTCAGTCACGGGTTGATTTGCTTTTGCAGGAAGATAACATCAAAGCATTGGCTGCCTCGGGATGTGAAACGGTTTGGGTAGGTGCAGAAAGCGGTTCGCAGAAAATTCTCGATGCCATGGACAAAGGAACTACCGTTGCACAGATTCATGAAGCTTCGCGCCTGATAAAGAAACAAAACATCAACATCGCCTTCTTTTTACAATTCGGTTATCCCGGCGAAACACGGGAAGACATTCAGCAGACAATTGACATGGTGATGGAATTGATGCCGGATGATATCGGCGTAAGTGTTTCCTATCCATTACCGGGAACTAAATTTTACGACCGTGTAAAAGATGAGCTCACAGCAAAAGCCAACTGGACAGACAGCGATGAGCTTGTATTGATGTTTAAGAATAATTTCCCTTCTGCTTTTTACAAAGAACTGCAGCGTTACCTCCACAAGAGATTCAGGAGTAAACAGGGCATGATTGCGTTAAAAAATATTTTAAAAAATCCTGCCTCTATTTCTGTAAATGGAATTCTGAGGTTAAGTAAGGCACCGTTTCATTTTGCGGGGAGTTATTTGCATGCTAGAAAAATGAAGCGGCACTAATCTTACAGTACGAATAGCGAATCCCTACGGATATACGAATTGAACGAATTTGCGAATAGAGATGGTACGAATCACTACGTATCTACGAATTTACGAATAGCGGTGGTACGAAAAGCGAATCACTACGTATCTACGAATTGAACGAATAGCGGTGGTACGAAAAGCGAATCACTACGTATATACGAATTGAACGAATTTACGAATAATTAGGTACTAATTTAATACTTGCGATTCGTAGATTCGTTCAATTCGTGAATTCGAAATCTTTCGCCTGCCGGCCCTGCTCCGCTGAAGATTGCGAAGGCGATGTAGGCAGGTAATTCGTACCGTTGCTTTTCGTACAATAAAAAAATCCCGGCTTTCACCAGGATTCCTTCTTCATGTTTTTCAAGTAGTGTGTTTTTATTTGTCGGTCCGTATCCTGTATATATAAGCCAGCTTAAACTGGTACCCATCTGATACATTCAAGTCATGCATATAATCCGGTTTACCGCCTTCCATTGTTCCCATTCTGTACTGACGGAAAAGTGAGTGCCCTGCTTCGAGACTGATCACCTGGTTTTTCATCACGTAGATGTCGAGAATAAACTTTGCATTGTAGTCATCGATGCGCAGAAAGTCTTTGTTTTCGATTCTGTAACTGTTCGTGAGGAGGTTTATTCCAAATCCGGCATGAACTGTTTTGTTCATTTTGTATTCCAGGTTCATATTGATTGGAAGCGTACCGAATAAATTCCATTTGTTGGTGATGTTCCAGTCAATACCAAGGAGCGGAATGTAGTAATCACCGAAAAATTCACTGTTGTAATAAGCACCAAATGAATATTTCAGCGTTTCCTTTTTCTTATAGGTAGCCAATGCAATTCCTCCCATTTGAAAATCATTTCCATCGAGCGGTTTTACGAGGTCACTGCTAAGACGTGGGATCGCCATCAACACCGTACTCCATTTCGGATTCTTGTATTGGTGTACCCATGCAATTGGCATGTACACTGCAGTGAGGTTAATCGGATCTGTTTCTGAAGATACATCAAGCCTGTAATTTTCGTACACAGGATTAATGATAATGTAGTCACTGTCTATCTGCAATGGTAAATTCAAAAATACAGAAGTCAGTTGAGTATTCATCGGGCTTTTGGAAGCGCTCATGTTGTCGGCAGGACTCTGCTGGAAATAAACAGAAGCGATGTCAATGTACGGTTGCGCCGAAGCAGCAAGCGACAAAGCAGTGAAAACGAGAATATAAATTACTTTTTTCATGCTTTATTATACAGGGGTATGTCAAGGGGGTTGAGAAGAAACAGGTAGATTCCTTACAAACTTTCAAGGTGTCGAGGATTAATCAGTCTAAAAATGATGTTGAAATCAGAACTCATTTTATCTCCCAAATCCGGCGGTACGAAACGCGAATGCCTTCGAATCTCCTAAGGTACGAAATCGAAAGCCTTCGAATCTGCGTATTTACGAATCTGCGAATTGGGGACATAAAATCATTTCAACGTTATTTGTAAATTCGCTCATTCGAAAATTCGCAGCGTTTCGTTATTCGCACCATCAATTCACTCAATTCGTAAATACATAGTCTTTCGCTTTTCGTACAGTACATTATGATTTCAATCCGCCAAGCCACACAAACCGACCAGCAAGCTATTTTAGATATATACAATGATGCCGTTGAGAATACAACTGCAACATTCGACACTGATTTAAGAAGCTATGAAAAGCAACTTTCCTGGTTCGCCAATCACAAAAAAAATCACCCTGTCATTGTAGCAGAAAAAGAAAACAAGGTTGTTGGCTGGGCATCACTCAGTCCCTGGAGCGACCGCTGCGCTTATGACACCACCGTAGAAGTGAGTGTATATATTCACAAAGATTTTCGGGCACAGGGCATCGGCAGCAAACTATTGGAATGGGTAACACTTGAAGGAAAAAAAGTTGGCAACCACACTGTACTTTCGCGCATCACGCAAGGGAATGAATCAAGTATTCATATCCATGAAAAATTTGGCTACAGGCATGTGGGGGTAATGAAAGAGGTGGGATTTAAGTTCGGAAAATTTTTGGATGTGCACATGATGCAATTGGTTTACTAAGTCAAAAGTTAGAAGTTAGAAGTTAGAATCCTTGCACCACCGACCGCTTACTTTTCCTCAATCGCTCAGCACCTCTGCCTTTCGGACACAAGCACCATTGAGTGGTTTGTAAGCTCTGTCTGTCAGCGCTTACGGTGGGGCTGCCACCATCATTTTAATAGCATGCATTTTCTTTTCTTTTAAAAAAAGAAATTTGCTTCAAGGCACACGTGCACTTCACCGGATGCTTACTGGAGAAGAGCGAATTCGTTGATCCATTGCAGAGATGCGCCATAAAAGGAAATTATACATCCGCGTTTGGCTTTCAGGAGATTGGTGTGGCAGCATACTACATCCAACGGGGAAAAGCATTCGGAAGAAGTCCCTATAACTTCACCAGCTTTTGAAAAAAGGAGTTGCCTTCGGTTTGAAGCTGTAAAAAGTAAATTCCGTTTTGCAGTTCTGAAAGATCCAAAGATTGGTCTTCATTGCGAATAAATTTGCGAATGACTTCTCTGCCTGATGTATCGAGGATTTTCATCATACATTTTCCTTCGGAAGAATTTTTGAAAGCGAGATGAAAGGTTTCATGAAATGGGTTCGGAATTACAGTCATCATCTCTGGAAAATGTTCTGACAAATTATCTTGTGGAGTAATATAAACCATGTAGTCCTCATATTGTCCATGCAACACATCGCTGCAGCCATTGGGAACAGGAAGCCCTGTTGCTTCACTCCCGACCCGCATTCGAAGCGGCATGTTGAAGACTGAATTCGAAGGAAGTGTAATGATGCCGGAATGATTCGTTAGTACTGAAGAATCACGGAAGCTTATTTCCACAGACGAAAAATCACCGCTGTTGTCAAAATCAATCCATGCCCCAACGGATTCACGCATTGCCGTGCCGGTAGTAACAGTAAAGCTATTGGTTGATCCAGCAATTAAGGTAGTGGAATCGGTGCAGGAGAAATCTTCGTAACCGTTATCCGCTCCTGTACTTGAACGATTGATGTTCCCGAGCGAGACATTGAAAATACCAGAGGTGGTTGAGGAGGAATCAATGGTTCGCGGAATGCAGACAGATGGATTTGGAAAATTGCCACTTATATTCAGTTCGCACACAATACGAATTGCATGTGCCGATGTATCATTGGTCAGGATGTAAAAAACTACTTCATGATCTCCCGGAGAAAAATATGAAGCCGCTATGCTTAGATTGATCATTTCTGAATCTCCCGGAGAAATGATTCCTCCGCTCGTACTCATTGCGAGCCATAATGGAAAAAATGTTCCTTCCCCAGACCACTGTACGACATTGGAAATGATTTTTCTTGTTTCATAAACGGGCTGGTAATAATCGAAAGCCAAATAAACGTTCTTCCCTCCTTCGACATACCTGACCGCAACAGCATCATTTCCTAGAAATGAAACAAGTGTATGTTTATCGGGATTAAACATGTGTCGCACATAGCTTGCGGAAGGCGGCCGAAATGATGAACTGATAAGACCATTTAAAATTGGGTGATTTAAACTATCAATGTCTAAATAATTGGAAGTGACATTGGCATCAATAATAAAATCACCATTCCATAGTCCGGAGGCGTTGATGCAAGTATCAGGGCCAGGGCTCTCTCCGCATTGAATAATAGTTCCACCTCGCCTTAAAAAATTCTGAAAAATGGGAGCTAATCTTGACATTACCGCAGGGTCTCCTGCGTCTTGTGTTGGGAGCAAAAGAGCATTATTAATGTCGAGTAAGCTGTCTATGATTTCTGGATTTACAGAATCTGTCTCTGTAAGAAAATAATTGGTAAAAAAGGAATTAATTGATGCAATTGTATTTGCATATAAGAACCCGAAAGAAATTCCGTATTTCATTGCGAGTAAATGAATGCCGTTGGTTCCATTTATAGAGTAGACTAAATCCCCGGCTCCCTGATTAACGATTGTGATCTGAAAACTCACTGTGTCGCCACAGGAAAGATTGAGTAGTATGGTATCTGGTTGAACAGAAGCTATCGGAGGACTTTGAACTATAAGAGTATTATAGGCTGTATCGGATAAAGAACATGCGAATGAGACAAGGCGCACGATAAAAGTTCCAGATGCCGAATATGTATGCTCTGGATTTTGTTCAATCGATGTGCCCCCATCTCCAAAATCCCATGACCATCCATCTGGGTTACCTGAACTTAAATCCGTAAAATGCGCTTTTGAATTGAATGGAAAATAAAGACTGTCAATCGAAAAGGCAGCTGAAGGTGACGATGATGAAATTGTTGTTGCATTCCAAGATGCTGACCAGCCGGACGATTCTTCCAAAAAATCCGAAACAAAATAACAATACATTGAACCGGAATAAGCTGTTACAGGCGGTGGAGACAGATTCAATCCTGTTAAAGTAGCGATTAATGGAGCGCTCGCATCAAGTCCGTCATAAATGTAAAGTGTATCATACAAAGTTTCAACGGAAAATGTATTGAATGTCATCACGATTGTGGAAGCACAAGATGGTAAAATCAATAGCGCACAAGATTCATTCGGTTGATAATCTCCGATGAGACCACCTGAATCATAAAAGTTACCTGATGAATCTCTTACAATTGATAAAGAGCCAAGAGAACACAAGTTATAACTCGCCTGAGAGTAGCTCAGATGAGAGACAAATGAAACAAGAATCATTAGCCTAAAACGCATATACCAAATGTATAAATTTATTCAATTGCAATTTTGATTATTTCTTGCTCATTCGCTGTAATCACCTTTACGAAATAGGTTCCCTTATCAAAGCTATCAAAATTCAGTATAAAGGAGTTACCTGGTTTTGTAATATCTCTGTTTAAAACCAATCGGCCAAAAATATCATACACATTTACTTCAATATCTGCCGAAACAGATTGTTTGACATCAAGGTTAATAATTCCCGACGAAGGATTTGGGTAGGCATCAATGGAAATACTTTGGGAGTTGTGATTTGCAACTCTGCACGCGTTAACGACAACGGCCAGACTTGAGTCGCCAGAATTACCGCACGCATTAACAGCCCTTACACTAACATTCCCTGAGGTACTCCCCCAATGCACAACAATCGTATCGCCCTTATCAGAGCCAATAATTGAAGCGCCGGATGGTATTGTCCAGACATAGGAAGTAGCTCCACTGGCTCCCAATGTCGAGTACTTTTCATTCGAGGACGAGCATACAGATTTATTTCCAGCTGGCACGCTTGGCAGATCAGGTCTTCCATATATAGTAATCGTGCTTTCACCTGTTGCCCCACAAGAATTCACAGCAATTACTCCAACTACTACAGAATCCAGTGAATCGGCAAAATTCAAAGCAATTGTATCAATACTATCGTTCCCTACAATCACCGCGTAGTTAGTATCACTGATTGCCCACTGATATTTTGTTGCCCCCGATACCAAACTCAAAGAATATTCAACTCCACTTGCTCCACATTGTCCGTATTTTGGACCACTAATCAACCCAGGCATTTCTGGTGGTGAACATTTTTCCTGCATAGTATCTATTTTATCTAACCTTAGCAGGCTTAAAGCATTTGTTCGTGCGTCACCTGCTTCATATACGGGTTTGTTAGAAATAGATGTTAGCGAATCTAGCTCTTCATCAGTTAATTCACGGATATCTGTCCTGTTCAGTACTCATTCCGAAAAGAAACTGCTTGAAAGCCTCAAACCCGAGGTGAAGCTTTTGCTTTTTCACATTGATAATGCAAGTCTTGAGAAAATCGAATTATTAAAAAAAGTAATGAATCAATTCAGGGAGATCAAGGTTTTGATTTATTCTCCCTATGTTGTAAAAGTGGAAGATAAACTTGCAGGTATCAACCCGTCAAGGATAAAGACAGTTTCTATGTTAAATGGCTCTCCTGAATTTTTTGAAGCGATAAAAGTTTTACTTCCTGATCATAAAAATCATCCGGTTGAAGAACAGAGGAAGAACGTAAACACTTCCCCCGGATTTGACATCATAAGGAAGAAACGAAAATGGATATTAATTCTGAAGTTGATCGCGGATGGAAAAAAGCCGAAAGAAATGGTTGAAATGACCGGTCTGAAATACGAAACAATAAATTCCTACATTGAGCAGATGGTTAAAGAAACAGGATGTGGTAACATCTCAGAATTATTGTTAATTGCAGAAAAAAAGAAACTCCTTTAGACAATTAATTTTGAACCTCAGTTGTATTAATATAAGAATGATATCAATAAAATATTGAAAATATTATGACCTTAGAAGAAAAAATAAACACTGATTTAAAGACTGCTATGCTTGCAAAAGACGAAGCCGCATTGCGCGCCTTGCGAGCTGTGAAGTCAGCCATCCTGCTTGCAAAGACATCCGGCGGCGGAACGATCTCAGCAGAAGATGAAATGAAAATGCTTCAGAAATTAGTGAAGCAGCGAAAAGAATCGTTGGAGATTTACCAAAGCCAGGACCGCGCTGATCTGGCCAAAGGAGAAATTGAAGAAATCGCAGTCATTGAAAAATTCCTTCCGAAACAGATGGGCGAAGATGAAATCAGGGAAGAATTGAAAAAAATTATAGTCCAGACCGGGGCCACTTCAGCGGCAGAAATGGGAAAAGTGATGGGCGTTGCGAGCAAGCATTTTGCTGGAAAAGCGGATAATAAGATCGTTTCAAAACTGGTGAAGGAACTCTTAGTATAAAATTTCGAATGTTTAATCCCGAATCCCGATAGTTATCGGGACGAAATAATCTAAGTAATTAATAGTTCACTATCAGGATTTTTTTCAAAATTTGAATTTTATTGGAGGGATAATTCAAAAATATCCAAACCCGAAATTCGAAATAAACCACTAGCGTATACAGAGTATTTTCGGATTTATTTTTTCGGATTTCGATATTCTTTATTCGAATTTTCTCCATTTTTCCTCAAATAGGCTTCAGTCGTGGCGCCCAGACTGAAAAATTTTTCTTTTTCAACGATTGGTATATATTTGCGGACTAATCATAAATTATTTATTTCAATGAAAACCGGTACAGTAAAATTTTTTAATGAGGCCAAAGGCTACGGATTTATCCTGGGCGATGACCAACAAGAAGTATTCGTTCACCACAGCGGCTTGGTTGACAAGGTGCGTGAGAACGATAAAGTAGAATTCGAGGTGCAAGAAGGAAAGAAGGGCTTGAACGCAGTGAATGTGAAGAAAGTGTAATCTACGATACTCTTTGAAAGAACGCCTCACTAATATGGGGCGTTTTTTTTTATAATGGCTCGCAAAAAAGAATTAAAGGTTTTCGCGCAAAGGCGCAACGTTCGCTAAGAAAAACCATTGCGTGCTTTGCGTGAGACTTTTAAAAAATAGAATATGCAAGCTGTAATTGACACACCCCCTACCCCCTCTCTCCCACACACACGCTAACACCCAGAGGGGGTTAAACAATCATGAAGGCATTGCGACTTTATTGAGAAGCTTTTCCTGGGGATTATGCTTTGCAATCTTTGCGCCTTTGCGTGAAACCTGTCTTTGGGTTTTTACAATCTTTGCTCCCGATAGCTATCGGGATTTGCTTGAAATTTTTCTAGTGAGACTAGTAATCCCTGTCCCTGTTGTTCGGCTTCGCCACCGCCATTGGATTGGCAGATATCTCATCGTATTCATTACGCATTTTAAGAATATCGATCGCTACATAAATCGCTTCGCGGATGGATTCTTCTGAAGCAATTCCTTTTCCGGCAATATCGTAAGCAGTACCGTGGTCAGGTGAGGTGCGGATAACAGGAAGCCCCGCGGTATAATTTACACCGGAAGAAAAGCTGATTGACTTAAAAGGAATTAATCCTTGGTCGTGGTACATAGCCAGCACGGCGTCAAAATTTTTGTATGCACCTGAACCGAAAAACCCATCTGCGGAATAAGGACCATAGACAAATTGATTTTCATCAAAAAGTATTTTAACAGCAGGAATAATAACTTCCTGTTCTTCTTTACCGATGAGTCCATTGTCGCCTGCATGCGGATTCAATCCCAGTATTGCAATACGCGGCTTGCGGATTCCGAAATCGCGTTTCAATGTGTGGATCATTTGCTTTACCCGCGTAATGATCGTATCAATATTCATGTGCTGCGAAACTTCCTGCACGGGAATATGTCCTGTTGCAACGGCTACGCGCAGTGTATCACTGACGAGCATCATTAAATATTTTGGAGAATCGAATTTAGCTGCGAGGTATTCTGTATGTCCTTTAAACTGGAAGTCCGGACCCTGGATATTGTGTTTGTTGATGGGCGCTGTTACGAGTACATCAATCTTTTTATCCGCTAAATCTTTTGTCGCCGCTTCCAGTGACCTCAACGCATACTTCCCTGAAATTTCTGTTGCCTTTCCCCACTCTATCGGCACTTCGTCCTCCCAGCAACTTGCAACGTTATTCTTGCGCAGAATAATTTCATTGCTGTTGCGGATAGTCTGGTAGTTAAAGTCATTTAACTCAAGCAATTTTCGCTGCATGGAAACCGTCTTCTGTCCTGCATAAATAACCGGGGTGCAAATCTGGTGCATTCGGTTATCCAGGAAAGTCTTCATGATCACTTCCAGGCCGATGCCATTCAGGTCTCCGCAGGTAATGCCTACTTTTATATGTCCTTCCTGTTCGATTGTCATGTGTTAGCCGTTAACTGTTATTCGTTAATTGTTATCCGTTCCTGTACTGGCAGGATTCTTTCGTTATTCGGTATTTCTTCCGTTATCAGTGATAAGAATATTATTCAAGAATCAATTTCCAACTAAAAATTTATCTCTCAA
>JBDTTM010000088.1:0-11774 GCA_039930605.1 Bacteroidota bacterium | reverse complement strand
AGAATCAAATTTGACACCATCCAATGAACGTTCAATGGTGAAATAGTCATTATTGATTTCGGCTGAAGTCACCCAATTGATTTTTACAATTCCATTTACAGCTGTTGCGGCAAAATAACTTAACTTGATTGGCAATGATCCTCCGCCTGAATAAGGGTTAATGGGTCCTGTTGTGAAAACGCCTGCAGTACCTTTGGTTGCACCATTGGGAGCAAAGTTTGACATCGGAGATGCATTGGATGTTCCATGCGAACCTGCCGTTACAGTGCGGGTCAAAGATGTAGCGTTGCTGGTTTTTATAATACCACCGGCACCACCTCCACCGCCACCTTCACCTTCATTGATAGAACCTCCATATACCTGGCTACCGCCATTTCCTCCGTTGGCTGAAATGGTAATCGCCGAGATGGAAGCACTGTAAGAGAAAATAAAAACTGTTCCGCCACCGCCACCACCGCCTGATCCGTCACCATCTGATGTACTTATTGAATTTGCTGCCGCACTTCCATTGGCATTGATGCTTCCTGTTCCTGAAAGTGTTCCTCCGGTGAGAATATAAACGATACCGCCTCCATCTCCTCCGGCGGTTCCTGTACCATCATTTGAATCGCCTGCTCCACCACCGCCACCCATATAAATGCGGTTACTCGAAGTATCGAGTGCGCGACCACCAAGGCCACCTACGTTGAAACGCAAATCAGAACCTGAACCCCATGAACCGCTACCCGGTGCTTTTGAAAGTGGATTTGCATTTGCACTTGAATATGAATAACCACCTCGACCTCCACCTGATGAAGTATGCAAAGCGAAACCGATTGATTCAAGGTTCCATGCAGTTACCCAATTGACAACTGAGTTATCAGGATTTCCTAAGCCATCCCATGATGCAACAGTACCACCGTTAGATCCTCCACCACCGGCAGCGTTGTGTGAGTTTCCTCCCCCACCACCATTCGCAGGAGCGCCTCTTCCATATCTTCCTCCAAGTGCATCATAAGTCGTTGTAGTGCCTCCGATACCTTCGCCTTTTTCTGCACCATCACTGGAACTTGCAGAAGCATATTTAGAATGATTACCCGGACAGCATGTTGAATTTTGTTCGACTGCTCCGCCCCTGAATCCTTTTCCAACCACATTGATCGATCCATTGATAGTGGTTGTACCATTCACTTCAACAGCAACAATTCCACCGGTAGTTCCATTCCAGTCATCTGTAGTGATAGAAGCCCCGGAATTCACTGTTAACGTTGTGTACCTTGGTACGCGGACAATCTGTGTTTTACCACCGGAAGTATAACTGTTTTTCAAGGCAGAGACTAAATTTAATTTTGAGCCTGCAATGATTCCTGACACTTCCGCAAATTCATATTTACCTGCATTGTTTAATGCACTTACGGCACCCCAAGTGTTCGAATTGGTACTTGCCGTCGACATGGTAGCACCTTGCATTTGAATAATCATGATAAGGGAACCCACTTCCAGACCGGCAGTAAAGCGTCCATTGGAATTGATCGTGCTGCTTGCTACGCTGATTTGTGAAGTACCCGCGCTTACATCTGCTGTGAGCGTTGTAAATTCATTGAGTATAGTATTGGCTGATGCTACTGTCTTAGCGCCATGCATTCCTGTACCAGCAATTACCTTTTGGGAAGTACCAAAGTTTGCATAGATGATCAATGCAATGGCAGCAACGGTAAAGACGGCACTGGAAAAAAGGATCACCCTGAGTTTGGGCGATATTTTCAGCTTCTGGATCTGTAGACGTTTCAATTTCATAGTAGTGAGTGTTTATACTATGAAGCGAAACGGGCTTCAATAACCTATGTTTCGGAAGAAATTGAAAGTGTAAGAAACCGCTGAATATTGTTTAGTCTCTATGGGAAACCCATTAAAACGGCTGCGGGTTTAATTCAGTTTTTATACTTTATCAGTGGATCTCAATATCCATTTCTGCAGCTTGAACGGCATCCTTACTGCCGATATCGAGCACAGCTGTTACGGTATAACTGCCTTTCGGAAGGTCTTTTGGAACGCTGAATTTCATCTGTCTGCCACCACCCGGGAGCATCGTGAATGCGGCAGGTTTTGAACGCTGTTCGAAACCCGTTTTCAGGTTTGAAAATTCAAGATAGGTAGCGCAATCTAGGATGGCATCTCCTGTGTTTCGCGAAATCAATGCCAATGTCCTGGCACTGTCGCCGGCAACTGTGATCTCTTTAAAATTATCAATCTCTGCCTGCTTCAAAGTTACACTTGGTGGAGTCTGAAATAAATGGACTACAAACTGGAAAGTTTCCAGGATACCCATTCCTACTCCGTCCTGTTCGCCCTTGTTGGCTTCAGTCTTTTCTTTGGTAAGCTTTAACATCATGGTACCCCATTTCACTTTATTGGCTTCCGGAAGATTAGGCAGGTCAATAATTACTTGCACATCCTGCGATTTGCCGGCAGCCAATTCAAAGAATGAAGGTGACGCATTCATATATTGTGAACAGGAATGTTCGCTTTCTCCTGATTTCATCAATTGTGTTTTACCATCAATACCGGTTGTAGAAAAGTCGCCGAAAGTAATCGTAAATGATTGTCTCACACTGGAGTTATTGGTAACATGAACTACCTGTTTCTTTGTCTCACCAGGTGCCGCTTTAAAGTACACACGGCTTGGAGACAATGAAACACTTTGGGCGTTGGAATTAAAATTCTGCAACAGCAGCATTACGCATACAAGGGATAGGTACTTTTTCATCTTCAAATGGATTTGTTATAATTTTATTTAATGGTTTTCTGTCTTTCCGAATTTTTTCACTTGTATTTGTCTTTCTTTTTCCCTCAACCTGAAGCTGATGTTAAATGCTTCCATTCCTCCTACCAGTGAAACCGGTATTGAATTCTGCTCCAGCAAATAGCCGTCACCTATTGCCTTTTGATTGATTGAAATCCTGTAATCGCCTGCCGGAACATATATTACAAATCGCCCACCTTCACCGGTGAGTGTTGAATACGTTTTACCGGCAGAATCTACCGCAGTGACTCTTATACGTGTGAGATCAGGATTTTTGTTCCCACTTGCTATAAAAGAATTTTTATCTACGTTGATTGAACCGATTATACGGACACCATGCGAAAAAGGTATTTCTATCTCTTTTGTTTTGTCAAGCATAAGGGTGAATTCAGATTCAGAAAACCAGCCTGAATTTTCAATCAACGGCTTTGCAGTTATTTTATACGTCCCGCGGGGAAGATTCCTGAATGTAACTCTGCCTTTCGAATCAGTAATTACTTCATCTCCCCTATCATTCAGAGAACCAGATTGCCCCCGGTTGGAACTGTCGATGTCTATTGGCCTGATGCTGATCAATACATTTTCAATGGCTTCCTCATTTTTGTCCTGCTTGCCATTACCATTGATATCTTTGAAGATAACAATACCTGTAGTAAAGTATTTTTTTCCTGTAACCGGAATACCGAATTGTTTTTTTAAACCAACACCAAAAACGAGGTCTTTGTAAACAGATGTCTGATTCGGGTTTTCAGTGGAATATAGGTTTACATTATTATCAAGTGAGGTTATCTTTTGCGAATTGAAAATGTATTCAGCATACATATTGAACTGCCAGCCGCTCTTTGAAAAATAATAAAACTGGGGACGGAAACTCAACCGGGATCTTTTATAAAGTGTTTCATAGCTGTAGTTGAAAGATGGTTCAACAGAAATTTTATTGGACATCAGCCAGAACCCATAATAGCTATTCAGGTATATGGACTGGTGGTTAATTTGATAGGTTGCAAAACGCAAATGCTCGTAAGCCTGGTATGGGCCATAGTTGTAGCGGATATTCGTGGTGAGGCTTTTATAACGCAACGAAGTCCGGACCTGTGCGGTGAAATAATCAGGAATATTATAATCGGGGAGCTTGATGTACGAAGCAAAAATATTGGTAACAAAACGCAAATCACTTTTTGATGCAGGGTGGATATCAAATCCTACCCCCCTTGTCTGGTAATGAATATTCAGGAAATCATCATTGTAGTAAGCAGCACGCACGGAATAATTGTTCGCTTTGTTGGTAATAGAATAACGCAATTCATATTTATCACTCTTGCTCTTGAAACTATTCAACGCATTCCCGTTCACATCAAAGTAAACCGGTTGCTGGCGGTAATATGAATTTGTAAATGTCCAGGCTTTCGTTTTTGTTTGCCTATAGGTGGCAGCATAGTTTAAACTGGTGATTCCCCTGTAGGCCGTGTAATACTTTGTGCCGTAATTGGAATTCAGGTAAAGGCTGAAATCCCTGACCGTTCCTGAATAATTGAAATTGCCTCCATATCCCGTTTTAGAAAACGGGCTTGCTGCGCCATAATAATATTCATTTGAAGTACCTGCGCGTACGGAAAAAAGATGCTGACTGCGCAACTGATAATTAATTCCGGAGATGAAAAGATTCCCATTTACTTTATTGAAGTCATTCCACGATTGCTGGTAATAATTTGTAAGAGAGAATTTTTTCAATGCCAGCTCATGGTGAATACCTGCAGTCCTGCTTGTAACGCCAAGAAACAAATCAGGGTTCTGAATATAAAGCAACCCGATTTTATTTTTCCCGATGGTATATTCTCCCCTGATACCTCTTCCGGAAGGTGTGAAACCGAAATTTCCCCAGCCGGTGATATTTCCCACTTCCACAAATGAGCGCGGAGTAAAATAACCGAGGTAATGATAATTTCCTTTAAATGCTTTTTCACTATAATACTGTTGTGAAAAGAATGACTGGTATCGATAGCTCAAACTTCTTCCCAATGAAAGTCGTGCATTTCCATATAAATTTAAGCTGAGTGCAGTGGACTGGTCAAATAAATTGTCCATTCTCATTTCCATAGTCAATGGAAGAACGAGCCTGCTGTAAGGATTAAACTGTGATTCATTCGAATTGCGCCTGAAGTCAACGGTGGTTTTCCAGGTTCTTCCATTCGACTGATCTTTTGGTTGCGACTGTACTGAAATCCGGAGCGGATATTTTTCACCCGACTCACCATTGGATTCATTGCTGTCATGATCCCTGTAATCAGCTTTCTTATCCTGTTTCGATTGGATCACAAATTGAATCACTGTATCGGTGCCGGGCATGAGATTGAAATTAAAGAATGGCGGTACTTCTGCTGCCATTGATTTATCAAAAACCTGCAAACGGAAATGCGGTGCAATTTTCACAGTATACCATTCCACTGAATTACCTGTATTGTGAACGCTGAGCGTAACTGATGAAGTATCTGAATGATTGGTAAAGTATGCTTCCGTTTTGTCAACTGTTGCTGCCCATTGGGATTCCATCTTCAATTGAACCTTCCATGATGCAGAAGCAAATTGGACCTGGTCTGCCTGGCTAAGGAGGCTTGCGTTGATGAGGTAACTGATATTTCCCTCTTCGTTTGAATTGACAGCAACCTTAATCGGGATGAACAATGAATCGCCTGCACTTAGTTTGTATAAGACATGCGTTGATTTCAGGCTGGTCCATCCTTGCGGAAGATTGAGATCAATATAAAAGCTAAGGTCTTTGGTTGATCCATTGTTGATCTTCAGCATATTCGTTGCAAGCTCATTGGATTTTAAACTGCTTCCCGATTCTCTGAAGGAAACCGAAACTTTTCCGGCTATTGCAGTTACTGAATTCAATAAAATCACGACAAGAAAAAGCCATGCTGTCTTTAATACAGCAATATGGCAACCGCTATGGTTCTTGACTATCATTTATTTATTCAATATCCACGTCTGATTATAAGTCTTCGATTATATAAAAATCTACCCGCATCGTATAAAGTCCCGGGCGATACGTAAATCCCGGATCAAGCTTCAGGTCTACATTAAATTTGTAGCAGGAAGGTGAAGTGAGATAATCTCCGGCTTCATTGGTTCCTGTCGGCACAGCATCACCGCAACTCACACCAATATCATTCAACGGACTTCCGATGAGATAGACGGGCGTAGCAACGTCTGTAAGGTCGAAAAATCCTCCGCCGGTTTGTTGTGTATTGCTTTGGTTATACACCCGGGCTTTGAGAAGATTCACAGGAGGTGGTGATATTCCAACAGTTGAATAAGTACTCACCACATTCATTGAACCTGCAACTGAAGTAGTAGCGCCCATGTATAGATCCCATTGGGCACCGATTGCATTCACATTTAATTCCAATGCATGTAATTTGATGATCCCGTTCTCGTATTTTTCAAATGTGTTGAAAGTGAAATCTATATTGGGAGAAGTTTTAATTTCGAAGCCTCCACTTTGCGCTGATGCATTTTGTTGAACTGTTGCCATGCAAATCAACAGGAAGAAAATCCGTGTAAGAAACCCCGATCGCTTTCGCTGAAGCATTAACGGAGCCATGCCGGTGGCAGTGGAATTTCTTCCTGCATTTGAAGTGGTATGTACCGGCGTTTTCATTTTTTTTTCTCTACTTCTACTATAAACTTTTAGGTTACGTTTTCGAAATTGGTTAGTTAGTAAAAAAGGAATCTTCCCTTACAGAAAGATTCCTTTTTCTCAATTTAAATTCTTTCGATCTAAAGGTCTTCAACCAAAGAATAAACAACTTCAAGGTAGTAGTATCCTGATTGTGCAAAACCCGGAGCAGCAAGCGCTACCGTAGAGTTCGGGAAGGTTGCAGGGATACCGGGTTTCAATCTGTAGTGTACACGAAACTGGTTTGTAGAAGGGTTGCTGTTAGCAGCACCGGGACCATACGATTCACCTGCAGCTGTACCCACCATTCCGGCAAGGAACTGTGTAGTTGCAGCAGGTACACCACCCACAACACCTGAGTTAGTTAAACCCTTTAAGCTAACCAATGCGTTGAAGTTATCTGTCGCAGCGGTAGTGTTGGAATTGATACTTTGCATTTCCAGGATTTCAGCCGGCAACGTAGCCTGGCCATTCGTAGAATATGCGTCCACCTGTGTCCAGTTATCAGTGCTTGCATAAGCAAACAAATCCCATGCAACAGTCGCGTCAACATCAAGTTTTGTAGCATTGAATTTAATGAGACCATTTTGGTATTCAGGAATAGTTTTGAACGTAAAGTTCACTGTAGGATCAGTAGTCATTGTAAGGTTCAGGATTCCCTGGAGGTCCATCGTTACGTATGCATACTCTTCATCAGATAATTGTGCTTTAGATTGGATGGCGAAAGCAGAAAAGGCCAGCAGGATAAGTAGTTTTTTCTTCATGACTTTTTAGTATTTGTTTTTTTGTTTATGTGATTAATGATGCAATGATATATCAGCATGCAGGTATATATTACAGAAAGGCATCTCCCATCTTACACCTAAATCACATTCAAAAAATTGTTTTTTTCGCTGATAATCTGGATATCCCTCTCATAAAAAATCAGAAATCATACACGAAACGGGAAAAGATTACAGTTTCATAAAAAAAAATATCAGGATAAATCCTAAATCAGAATTGAAAAATTGAAAAAAAACATAAAAAAAGGAAGGTCGTTCAGAATTTATTTAATGAATAACCTCGCAGCAGAGCTACGAGGTATCAGGTAAATGATGCCACGAATTCACGAAGCAGTTCGTGTTAATTCGTGTATCCCGATAGCTATCGGGACGTGGCGAGAACAAACCCCGCAGCAGAGCTGCGAGGAATTCTTTAGATTAAATTTCTGAAGTTGAAGTATTGAAAAGGAAAAAGAGCAGCCATTAGAGAATTTAGCTTCTCTTTCTTCTATACTAAACAAAAGATATTGAAATCTATGTGTTTACCAGATTTTCACCCGTACAGAATCTGCCCTCCACATCTTATTTCCTTCTTTCACTCCAAAGGCCTCATAAAATTCAGGAATATTTGCCATCGGACCATTCACACGGAGAAATGCCGGCGCATGCACATCAGTCATTATCTGGTTTGCCAATGCTTCATCACGCTGATGATGTAACCAGCCCAAAGCATAACCCATGAAGTAGCGTTGCATTGGCGTAAGTCCGTTGATCTTCTCACCTTTTTTAAATTGATCTGTCTTTTTGAATGCATCCATACCGATTGCAATACCACCTAAGTCAGCAATGTTTTCTCCCAGGGATGCTTTTCCGTTTACATGCATGGAATCAAGCACTACATAATTGCTGAACTGATCAATGTATAATTTTGCACGCTTATTGAATTTTTCTTCGTCTTCTTTACTCCACCAAGCTTTCAGGTTTCCATCTGCATCAAACTGCCTGCCTTCGTCATCAAAACCGTGTGTGATTTCATGCCCGATTGTAGAACCACCGGCATATCCATATATAAGTGCGTCATCAGCCAATGAATCCGGAATGCCGGGAATAATAAATGCAGCCGCAGGAAGTACGATCTCATTGTTTGAAGGATTGTAATATGCATTATATGTTTGAGGAGTCATGTCCCACTCGTCGCGGTCAACGGGTTTTCCGAGTTTATTAAGATAATAGTTGTAATACCATTTATTTCCTTCGATGATATTTTCCACATAGCTGCTGCGTGAAATATTCATAGAAGAATAATCCCTCCATTTATCCGGATAGCCAACTTTTTTCCGGACAGTCGCAAGTTTGGCAAGTGCTTTTTGCTTGGTGCTGTCACTCATCCAGTCAAGCTTTTCAATGTGTTCTTTATAAGCCGCCAGCACACTATTTGTAAGCTCAACATAACGCTCCTTGGTTGCAGGTGAATAATAATTCTGCACATACAACTGTCCCAATGCATCTCCAAGATAATTTTCCTGGTTGTCCAAAACCCTTTTCCAGCGCGGCCGCTGTGTTTTTACGCCTGACAATACCACCCCATTGAAATGAAATTGTTCCTGGTCAAAATCTTTGCCCAGGTAGGGTGCAAATGATGCAACCAGGTTCCATTTGAGATATGTTTTCCAGTCATCAACACTTACCGATTTTAGATTGTGCTCTACTGCCTTGTAAAATTCCGGCTGACCAACAATGACTGAATCAACACCTTTGATATTCATCATCTGGAAAGTCTGCGGCCAGTTCAATGATGGATTCATAGATTGAAGTCCTCTCATATCCATCTTGTTATAGTTTGAATAAGGATCCCTGAGATCTTCAAGCTTACGGGATGATTTTGCAAGATCCGTTTCCAGTTTCATTATTGCACCAGCGTGCCTGGTGGCTGTTGCCTCATCCTCCCCTATCAATTTAAATGTATTCATAATATGCTTTATATATTCAGTCCTGATATTCGAAGTACGCGCATCTGTATTAAAGTAGTAATCACGGTTTGGCAAACCGATCCCACCTTGTTCCAGGTGAAGTGCATATTGGTCGCTTTTCTTTTCGTCTTGGTAAATACCCATACTATATAAAGGGTTGCAACCAATCATTTGCTGGTGAGCAATTACAGCAAGTACACCTTTAATATCCTTGATATTGTCAATGCTTTCCAATTCAGGGCCTAATTTTGAATATCCCTGGTCATCGCAGGTGGCAGAATCCATCGCTGTATGAAAGAAATCACCGATCTTCTGTGAATTGCTTCCTTTCGCTGATTTTGTATCAGCAGCTGCGTCATCGCTCAGCTTTTTCATCCTGTCGTAAGTCTCGTTCATTACCAGTTTGGCAATTCCAAACGATCGCTCTGATTCAGGAATAGGATTCCTTTTAATCCAGCCGCCGTTGGCGTATTTGAAAAAATCTTCAGCGGGGTTCACAGTAGTATCAACGTTTTCAGAGAGGATATCCCGTGAATCGGCCTTTTTCTGTGGGGTTGAGCAGGCTGCAAGCAACATTGCTCCAACTGCGAAATGAAGAGAATATTTAAGCATGATTTGATTTTATGCCGCGAATCTAATCCAAACACTTGATTTAAGAAGTTAATGATACTTTAAACAAAAGAATTTCCAGGCAGGGAACAATCTTGAATTCGTGCGAATTGGATAATTCGTGCAATACTGCCTGGCGCTGAATTACCGGGATATCTAATCAGAGCAAAATTTAGAGGGTATGGCAAATTCAGCAGAATTTGGTATACATCCTTTCACCTGCCGGAATCCGACTTTCCCACCCAGTAACCATGCGCTTACCACTTAGAATTGAAGTCGGCTGGTCAGTTGGCTATTATTGCTGAACACAAAGACAAAAGATATGAAATACTTTAACTCATTCATCTATAAGCCAGCTAATTATCTAATATTATTAGCACATTTTTCTAACATGGTATTTGCCCAATCTTTGAACGCTGAAACGATCAATAGTCCGGTAAACAAATTTACTTTAAGCGGAATTGACGGTTCAAACAGTTATAAAGAAACGGTATGTCCAGGATTCAGCCTTTGCTTTGATTTATTCTCAGGATCAGAAAATAACAGCAGGCAATTGGCGCTGACTTATGAAGGCACCATTCCGGGTAGTTTATTTACGACTAATCTTGAAAAAAATCCTACAGGGCATTTTTGCTGGACACCTGAAACGAAGGATGCACGGGTAAATCCATATGAGTTCAATGTTATTGTTGCCGATGCATCAGATCCTGCAGTTAAAGCAACTTTCCATTACAGCATTACTGTTCCGGTTCTGAAGGTTGAGATTACCACCAATGATGTAACTTGTTATGGTAACAGCGATGGTGGCGCGATGGCTACGGTTTCAGGCGGAAGTGGTAACTATATCTACCAATGGAATAACAGGAATGAAACAACAAACGCGGTAACCGGTCTTAATGAAGGCAACTATACTGTGCAGGTAATGGATGACTATGGTTGTGAAGCGTCTGCTACTACACGCATTTATTCTCCCCGCCCGTTGGTAATTGAAGCTTCAGGCAAACACACAACCTGCATGCTCACTGACGGAGAAGCAGAAGTAATTGCGTTGGGTGGTACTATGCCTTACACCTATTCATGGATACAGGCGGATGGAATGTCAGACAAAATGGTGAACCTTAGTTCGGGTGTATATACTGCCATCGTAACGGATGCAAATGGTTGTACAGCATACAAACAGGTAAACATCTCAACAGCAACAACGATTAATCCAGCATCAGAAAGCAAAACGATGATTGCAAGTGAAAGCAACCTTTCGAATGTAATGATCTTTCCTAATCCTGCGCATGATATGTTTACAATAAAAAATATTTCCAATAGTACGGTGACGGCAAGTGTTGTCAACTGCCTTGGACAAGACATTTATCATACGATTAATGTACCGGCCAACCTGAGTGTCAGCATCCCGATGGATGACCAGGCAAATGGTATTTACCTCGTAAAAATACAACAGCAGGCAAACGTTGAAACGATTCGCCTGGTGAAAGAGTAATTTAAAGTTTTGCATCATGAAACAGGTCCCTCTGCTAACTGGCAGGGGGCTTTTTATTTTCATGAAGAGTCGATAAGTAAAAAAAGCAGTCCGTCATTTTATAGGTTCAATTGTTACTTTTGACGACCTGACTTTTTAATCTGTGTTTTCACTCCTTCGCAAAGAGATCAATAGTTTTCTCGGCTCTGTTATCGGTTATGTGGTGATCGTGGTGTTTCTCGCCATCAGTGGATTATTTGCCTGGATACTTCCCGGAACCGATTACAACATCATTGCCTCCGGATATGCAACGCTGGACTCCATGTTCATCCTTGCTCCATGGGTATTTATGTTTCTCATCCCCGCCATCACGATGCGTTCCTTTGCAGAAGAAAATAAAACCGGAACGATTGAACTCCTGCTTACCAAACCGTTCACCGATTTTCAAATCGTCGCTGCAAAATATTTTGCGGGAATCATCCTCGTCCTTTTTGCATTG
>JBDTTM010000087.1:0-11885 GCA_039930605.1 Bacteroidota bacterium | reverse complement strand
GTGCCGTCATCGCAACGGCTGACACTATTCGTAACGGGTGCAGTTGAAATTGCATTGACGGTCGCAGTAGCAGCTACAAAACCACTCTTGCAAACGTTACCTGATTGCGCGTAGTAAGTGGTTGTTTGGTTAATATCAGGAGTAACCAATGAATCCCCTGTAAAAATTAAATTTCCATTGGGTGCATTATACCATCTCACCGTAGCACTCGCAGTCGCAATCAACGTCATGGAGCCGTGGCCGCAAATATTTTTATTGATAACAACAGGATTCGCAGGTATTGTATTAATGGTGGCAGTATCAGCAACCAATAAACCGGGGCAAACACTTCCTGCCTGTGCAAAATAGATGGTGGTTTGTGAAAGCGATGGCGTTGTAAAATTCGTTCCACTTCCAACAAGATTGTTTTGTGTGTCATACCAGCGAATTGTATCTGTGGCAGACGCTGAGAGTGTAACACTTCCGTTTCCACAACGTGAAGCAGGTGTTGTGACCGAATTTCCTGAACGGGGATTCACTATAACAGCAACTGAATCTGATTTTGCATTGCAACCATTATTGGTAACTATAACGGAATATGTTCCACCAATTGATGCCTGATAGGAACTTCCATTCGCACCCGGGATCAACGCTGAATTACGATTCCATTGGTATTGATTGCCGGTTGCCGCTGTTGCAGAAAGAGTCAAAGTATCTCCTGAACAAATAGAATTGGAACCGGAAGTTGTAAAGGCAGCCACAGGAGCTGAGTACGCCATTCCAGGAGAACCACCAAGACAACCTGCAAACCAGTTATTACCATCATTTAAATCACCGGATGAATTTTTTAACTCCAGTGTATAGCCGTGACCATCAGCGGCAGTAGTCCAAGGATCCTGGTCGCTGTATTCCATTGATAGATAAAGTGAATCATTGTATTTGAATAACCGCACCAGGTCTCCACCATCACTAAGGTTGAAACCTGTCTGACCTATAACATTTGACACTGCCGGATGTTGGATATGAAATTTTGCAGTGTCTTCAGCAATCACGAGGTAGCCGTTTGCAGCGATGGTAGTTGTTACAGGAAAAATAAATTCATGATGATCATTGTCATCTCTTAGTTTCCATCCTGAAATATCAAGACTCACTGAATTCAAATTATGCAACTCAATCCAGTCACCTGAATTGCCTGTCGAATCAGAATTATAATTGATTTCGCTGAAAGTTATTTGTGGAGATACCGCCGAGCCGGTGAAGTATGCAGTAATAGCATCGTTGGCTGTGTAATTCCTGGTCACACTCAGGTTGGTATCATTTGTAGGAATACCAACATTGGAATGCCAATGGTCAAATTTATAACCGGGATTTGGAATGGCAGTGACAGTTACAGGATTTCCATTGAAGTAAACTCCGCTCCAGGGAAGCGATTGCGGAACGATCGTACTGATTTGAATTCTTCCTGCTCCGGCAGGCGAGGCTTGTAAAGTAAGCGTAACCTGTCCGGTCATTCCCAAATCATTTTGAATCTGGTTTCGCGCATAAGCAGGCCTGCCATTACTGAAGGTGAGCATACTTGCTATATTATTGTTCCATGTATTGGTATCTCCACCGCCCCATTTTAAATATTGGCGATACATGTCAAACCTCAATGAATCACGGAAACCATTTACAACTTTCAGCACATTCTGTTGCTGCCAGATGGTATTGATCAAATCCGCATACCGGTTGATGAAATAATTTTTATACTTCGTATTCAGCAACAGTCGTTGAAAGATGTCACTGTTGTAATTATGTGGCGTGGGATTCAATGCAATGGAAAGGATATCACTACTCACTGTTCCGGAAATTCCAAAACCAAAATCAAGGTCATAAAGAATGTACCTGAATCGTCCACCTGTTTTTTTGGGTCTCCAGAGTTTTAAATTATTGTTGCTTCCACCCATCCAGTCATCATTGGGATAATAGCATTCTGCAGCAAAATAGTCAACCTGGTTTTTAATGTCCAGCATTGAATCCATGGCAGCATAGAATGATGATGAGCTCGGAGAAGCAGCAAATGCATACGCATGCATCGTTCTGAATGCGGTGTCGCTTCCTGATTTCACTTCGATATCCGGAAAGAAATAACTCTCCTTCAGTAAATCTATTTCGGTTTTGCTGTAGCCATAATTTGCTTTGACAAAATTCTGATCATCATTTTCTTTTGTATAGTAAACACCCCATTGTACGCCATTGATATAAAGCAGGCAGGGTTCAAAAGCTGTATAGTCAGAATTGGTTCCTTTCATCAGCCGCTCCATCACAGGGTCTCTCATGTGAGCTATTCCGCGGTCATTGCCGGTGGTATGCAATAGAAAATCATCCCATTTGTCAATCCACTTCTTATCAGGAATCATTTCATATTGAATCTTAGACAAACCATACTTGTCACCCAATTTGATTTCCAATGCTTTCTGATCCATCCTCCTGCTCCATCCGCCGGTTATACTCAGGCCTGTATTAAATTTAAAAGCACAATTTTTGTTCTTATCAAAATATTCCAGCGAAGCATATTTTTCCCAGTCCTGCCAATAGTTTGCTCCGAAGTAAGGAGTATTGGGACTTGCATTAGGTCCCTTCACAAATATTCCTTTGTTGTAATCCCACAGATCTGCTGAGTCAAGTGTAAGACAATAGACCGGCAACTTGCAGTTTACATTGATGAAATAAGTGTTGGTGATGGTTGGACTTGGCAGACTTGTGCTGCTGAAAACACGCGCACGCACCGAAGTAGTTGCGCTGATTGTCAATGGTGATGTATATAATGTAGAAGCTGATGTTGGGGCATTTCCATTCGTTGAATAGCGGATAATTCCTCCGGAAAATGTTGTCGTAAGTGTTAGTGTTTGGGATCCTGTGTAAAAACCACTCTGCTTGGAAAACAATGGAATTGTCGCATAGCCGGTGAAGCCGGGACTAATGTTGTTGTTTGTATCAGGGGTTGCCACACCAAAATATCTCCACAAGTTTTCTCCATCGGTATTTCTGCCATAGGAATTATCCAGTTCAAGAGATGGTATTGCCAACTGATCAATAATGGTTCCTGACGGGTTCGTGAGGAAAATTGTTTCTCCTGTTTTACTTATTTTAAAAGCAGCATGAAAATAATTTTTTGGATGCAGATTACTTGGAAACCAGGAAGGCAAAGGACCGAACATGGATGTCGCATCTTTAATTCTGAAGCTCAGAAATGGCAAACAGGTTAGATCGCCATCATTTGCTGCCAGGTTATGCACCTGTACAGCAAGCACGTTTGTTCCATTTTTAATTATTGAACGGATAAACGCCTGGTCAAAGTGAAATGAATCGCATGTCATGCCCTGGTACATCACGGCTTCATGTGATGAATAGACCAGTTTATCCCATGCCGGGCGACTTCCGGGCAATTCAATGTTGGTGCGTGCTATTTCCACACCGTTGAGGAATGCTACAAAACCATCATCATAGTCTATGTTAAAAATTGCATCCAGGATTTTGGAAGTATCCGCAACATTAAATGTTTTTCGCATAAATACTGAAGCGCAAGTTGCAACCGTTGTTGCATCGTCACCATCACCAAAACCGATCCCTCCTACGCCACTGCTCCAAACCGTTTCGTTGAAAGAAAGATTACGCCAATTGGTATCAACAGGATCCGTGGTATTTGCCCGGTATCTCCATGTGTCACCTGATCTTACTGCGCCTTCCCAGTGAGCACCGATAATGGTTTGGTTTGTATCATTTGCAATTACCAGGACGTGATCATGCGAGGCAAGCGGGTATGTTGGAAATGTAAACTTGTACAACTTGCCGGCATTATCGCTCAATCCATATCCGGAAAGATCCACTGTAGCTGCACCGGAATTATACAATTCAATCCAGTCTTCATATTTGCCGCTTTCATCTGCAATGCCGGAAAAATTAGATGACATTACTTCATTGATGACAACCTGGCCAAAGCAAGTTAAGGTCACAAAAAAATAAAGGACAGTTATAAATGAGAATTTCTTGATTCGGCTCATAGTGGGTTGGGCCAAAACCGATGAAGGCTTTGATGAAATAAATACCCAAAATATCACTTATTGTTGCTGCGGATTTTAGGAAATTCTTACAAAAAGACAGGCATCACCTAGCCCTTCATTATTACACCATGTTGATTCACATTAGAAAGTACAACCTATAGCTAAGCTGAATGAAAAATAAGTCACAGATGGCCAGATTAATCAGTTGATATACAAACTGCATAAAAAATTGCCAGAGATTCACAGATTAATCCTTGCATATCCACGACTGAAGGATGGAGTTGTGGCCAATTTCACACACTGCCCTTGACACATAGCGAGGAGAGACACACCCAGGACTCCTCTCGCCCATGCACAGTTTGACACAAAGAGGGGATGCATACCCCCGACCCCTCACACTAATGCACAGGCGCTGTCGCACAGAGTGGAGACACACCCCCGGCCCCTCTCGCTCACATACATGCCGGCGCATAGAGGGGAGGGACGGCTGAGATGGATTGGATTCTATCTTATGTAGGGATATGTAACTTCAGTCAAAAACAATCCATGTCCCGGGACTGAAGCACCTGCGCCAGAGCGCTTTTTATTTTCAATAATCTCTGTGAAGTCAGAAAGGGTAATATTTTTCTCGCCAACTTCCAGCAGTGTCCCAACAATTGCACGAACCATGTTTCTTAAAAAACGGTCAGCAGTAATTCCAAAGATGAGTTGGTCATCTTTCATTTTCCATTCCGCAGAAGTAATTTTGCAAATATTGGTTTTTACCTGTGTCCTTGATTTTGAAAAGCAACTGAAGTCTGTATGATTAAGAAGAGTTAATGCGGCTTCATTCATGAGGGCAATGTCAACCGTGAAAGGGAAAAAATAACTCGTATCATTTAAAAACGGATTCTTCACATGATGGATAAAATACCGGTAAGTCCTGGAAGTTGCATCAAATCTCGCATGCGCGTCGTCTCCAACGCGAATAATTTTCTGTATCGCAACTTCAAAAGGAAGCAGACAATTCAGGTGGTAAATAAAATCACTTTCATCCGGAATTTCTGCAGCATCAAAATGAACATAAAATTTACCCGCATGCACACCGGTATCTGTGCGCCCACAACCTGTTGTCTCGGTTTCTGCCCCAAGCAAGGTCTTTAATGCACTGTTTAATTCAGCCTGTACAGTATGTGCATTATCCTGAATCTGCCAGCCATGAAATTTCTTTCCATGAAAGCTCAACTGAAGAAAATAACGAGGCATATTATTCTTTAACCACCTTCACAACAACATTGTCATTATTCAGATACAGCTTTAAAAAATAAATACCCGGCAACAATTGCGAAGTATTGATCTCCGTATTATTCTTCAGCAAAATATTTTCACTGAATATTTTTTCGCCAAGTAAATTGAATAGTTCAGCCCCTTGTATCCTTGAATTTTTACCGGCAGGATTCAAACTGATTATCAATTCATCACCAACAGGGTTCGGATAAACGGAAATTCCATCAGTTGAATACAGTTCATTGGTGGAAAGGCAGAAGTTAACTGTAATTGTATCCGATGCCTGCGAATAACATCCGACTGCATCGGTATAATAATAAGTAACTACGTGTTGGCCAATTCCGAGCAATGCACCATAAGCAGAATCTGTTGCTATTCCATTTATCACAAATATTCCTCCGGGAGGAGAACCAAGCGCCAGTAAAATATTCTCATCATCACATAGCTGATCCGGTTCAAGGTTCAATGCAACATCCTGTGGGTTCGAAACAAACACAATCAATGTGCTGATAAATGTGCATCCGTTGCTGCTACAAACAACATGAATGGTATCATAACCGATTGCAAAATTTGTATACGTAACGGTGAAATTATTGCCATTGCTTAAGCCAACAACTGAACCTCTTGCAGATGTCCAGGAATAAGTTGCGCCATTCACAAATGGAACCGAATAAATATAAGGATAGGTCGTATTTGTACATACTGTATCAGGCCCCTGTATCAGATTTGGTCCGGGAGTAAAAACATTCACTACATGGATCACAGGTGTAAGTGTAAACGTGCCGTAACCCAAAGTCATCGTAACTGTGTAGTTTCCATCAAGCGCATAAGAATGTGAAACACTCAGTCCTGTAACAGAAGCAGATCCATCACCGAAATCCCAGGTCGCAGTGTATAGCTGCCAGCATGAATCCACATCGAATTGAATGGTGTTGCAATTGATATTTGTATAAGAAAATTCAGGAACAAGTTCCGCAGGAGGAAGTGCATCCATAAAATTCGGAACACCACAATAAACATGCGTGGCAACAAAATATGGAGGACCCGGTACGATCCCTGTAAAGTCCACAGCATTTAAAACAAAAGCTGAGTTCAAATATGAATCTGCATTCAATACCATATCCATGTAAGGTGTATTCCATGCAGTCTGGGCAATATAAACATTGTGATCAGGGCCAACTTCGAGGTAGAGCCCTTCAACCGGTGACTGCATCATTATGCCGGGAGCAGTAAGGTTCGTTGCGTCATATTTATACAACTTATTTACATTCCCTCCGAATACCTGGATGGTATAAATCACGCTGTCATTAATACTATACACAATGCCAAGACCAATCTGGTGTCCGGGTTGTGCAGCAACCAAAACCTCGTTGGATACAACGCCTGTTGTCTGGTTGAAATCATATTCTGAAAAAACATAAGATGCGCTGGAAAAAATAGCCTGTCCAATTTTATTTCCTTTGTGGTTTCCTTTTATCTGCGCAGAGTAGGACGGATAAAAGTTAGCCGAGATAACAGGTTGCGCCCCGGCCTGCATGCCATCCTGTGTTACAAGGATTGAATAAAATCGTCCGTCACCGGGATAACCTTTGATGACGACCCAATAATCAATTCCATTGCAATGCGGAACTGCCGTTAAACACTCACTTACGGAAGTCGGTATAGATGGATGGTTGAATCGTTGGGCAACGGAAATTGTATTCGCAACAATGTCAACCAACACAAACTGTGGTCCGTTTGCTGCTACGTATCCGGGAGGAGCACTCACTATGTAATATTTGCCTGGATGCTTTGGATAAGGTACGATGATCAACCCGGGAACTGTTGCATTGTTCCATACAAAAATCGGGGCAGCGTTAATCTGAACATGGTTGTGATCCCAGACATTTATTCCATCACTGTAAAACAATAGATTGCCATGCTCATCATTCTGCACGACAGAGGATTCAAAACCATTAACCGTTGCATTGGCATTGGCGGCATTGTTGGCTACAGCCGTTCCGGTTGAGAAATCCATGGAAGCATAGGTGCCCCAAAACCAGTTGCTTCTTCCAATCAGTGTTGAGTCAAGTGTACAGTTGAGTACAGCAACATCAACTGAATCAGTGATCGAAGTTGTTCCGTCACTCACCGTGAGGTATGCGGTATGAAGACCCTGGCTGCCATAAGTAACATTTACTGAAGACGTTGTGGCACTTGCCGGAACACCTCCGGGAAATTGCCAGTTCCAACTCACCGCCGTATTTCCATTGACAGGATTGTTGAATGCAACTGTTGTTCCCATGCAAAAAGTTCCGGTAGGAATTTGAATGGAGCTTACCAGGAAAGAAGGAACGCATCCGCTGTTTCCCTGTACACCAGTAGCAATAAGATTCGAAGTACTCCATAAATTACTTCTCAGCGTTCCAAGTGTAGCCCACATACGTTCGCATTGATTCATCGTAAAAGTATTCATGCAGTTATCATCGCTGTAACTCATATAACTTTCAGTCATGTCATCGGTTGTTGTACCGGTAGCATAATTGGCGGTGCACGTATTGTACACGGTGCCACACGGAACATTGGTCGTTGTGCAAGGTTCAATGTCACAAATAAAATCTCCATTGAGATCACATGCATCTACAGCAGACCCTGCCGCATTCATACCCGCGCATCCACCCTGGAATATGTGGTACAGGTTGAGGTAGTGACCTATTTCATGGCAGGCCACTTTTCCCTCTGTCAATCCAAAACCAAGTGCAAAAGTATTTCCGGTACTGTTGTCACCGCAGATGTCGGCACGCATAACCAATCCTTCCAATGGATAAGCAGCCATGATAGGTTTTGGAGAATAGCCCATCACAGTTCCACCACCACCGCCATCAATGGTACTTACAAGCCATACATTCATATAATCAGTGAATGGAAAATATGCAGGAGTTGGATGTGTGATGTTTAACAAATCCTGTGCGCCTGCATTGCCGATGGTATGATCATATTCACCAGTGCTATTTGCATAACGGACAACTCCAAATTCAGTTCCTCCCGGACCATTGTACCAGTTCACATTTCCCGGCATTGCAATTCGAGCCATACAAAACTGGATATCTGAATTTTGCGCATAGGCAGGATGCGACTCACCATTGTAAGCAGGATAGTCTTTTGCAAATGCAGCATTCAAAGCATTCAGTTGGGAAAGAATTTGTGCATAGCTGATATTTGTTCCTGTACCATAAGGCTGGCCTATGGGGTAGATCACATGAAAAACAACAGGGATCAGGTAAGTGGCAGTGGATTGCTGGTGCGGGTTTCCAATATGTCCTGGTGAAGCGCCATTCGGTGCATGTGCTTTGATGTAATTGTTTAGCTTTTGATTTTCCTTTTGGAAAATTTCATCATAACGGGGAACAGTTGCATGTGCAATGCTATCCAGGATATCATCGGCACACCTCCATTGTGCATTTGAAGAAGCGCTGACAAGCGAAATTAAAATGAGCAGATAAACAGGGTAATTTTTTTTCATGAATAAAGAGTTAATAGGAGAATGCCAAAAATAGAAAAATGGACGAATAGGGCAAGTACTATTTTGGCGAACAAATGCTTGTATTTGCATTTCTCCCGCCACAAAGTAGAAGTATTGATATAAACTCCAATACCCGGCTCAAACCATATTATTTATCAAAAACGGCTCGCTAAACTGATTTATATAGTAGAATGAAAAACCCGTGGCAGCGCTGCGAGGTATCCGGTAAATGATGCCACGATATCGCGAATTAACACGAACTTCTTCTTGAAAATTAACCTTCCTGCAGTAGGCAGGTGTAATTCATGGCGAGAACAAATCTCGTTAAAGTGCTACGGAGAAATATTATGAGTAAAATTACTTAGCACGAAAACCTAACCGACTGATTATTTTATGTTGAAGCACCTTGTTATGCATCTTTTCTTTTTCGACTCCTCCCTCTCGGTTCATCACCTTCATGGAGCACAATTTCGGAATGCAGGAACGCTGCTGCCTCAGCTGAATCCTGCACTTTTGAAGCACAGCGTTCCAACATTTCTGATTCAAACTCAGCTAACACACTTTTCCTTACTCCCGCTTCTCTCCATTTAGACAAAGGTCTGCATCCTTTTGAGATCCCACGAGCCAGCGCCAGCGCATCCAGCAGCGCTTGATTCGCGCCTTGTCCTTTGAATGGACTCATAGGATGAGCTGCATCTCCGATTAAAGTAACATGAGCCCCTTTCCCCAATAATTCTGGCTCGGGTAGTGCCCTGTCATACACGGGATAACCGGAAACCTGGGCTACCTGAGTCGCCGTTAAAATCTGGGGAATGGGATCGTGCCACTGCGTTCTGCGACTTGCTTCATCTTTTAGTGCCTGCGCTCCTTTAGCACTCAATTCCTTCGCATCCTTTTCCGGAATTGGGAAGCTAAGCTGCCACATCACCTCGTCTGACGAATAAGGCATCATGTATATCCGTTCAATGCCATTGGCGGTTTGGAATACCGTGGCCGAATCCAGCAAGGAGTTTTCAATTCCTCCGAGGTCACTTAAAGGACAAATACCCAGTATCACAATACAACCCAGGTAACGCAACGGAGTAGCATCCTCACCAATTAACAACTTCCGCACGGAACTACGAATACCATCGGCTCCCACCAAAAGATCCGCCCTGGTGCTCTGCATCTTCCCCTTCACTAGAAAGCTCAGCTCCACACCTTCGCCGTCACATTCTTTAAAATCAATTAACTCGTGCCCCCATTGCACGGCATCATGTCCACCAAGTTGCTCAAGCAAAGCTAAGCGTAAAGATTGTCGCGCGATATGCACATTGGTGCGCTTGGTAAACGTTTTCTTATCTGACTGCAACCACTTTCTGATCCCCCATTCTCCGATCACTTTTCCTTCTGTAGTATGAACCACATGTCTTGTTGAAATCACTCCTTTTTCTAATGGGAAAATGCCCAATCCCGCGATCGCTTTACTAGCCTGTTGCAAAGTGAGACCATAGCCCTGGGAGCGGGCATCAAAGCCATGATCACGTTCATAAATAGTAAAAGGAATCCTGCGGTGCAAACATGCCACGGCCAATGCCACCCCTCCTATCCCGCCACCAATAATAGCAACGTGTGGGTAGTTTTCTTTATCCGCAATAGGAAGACTGGCAGAAGGAATCAATCCGGATCCACTACAATTCATACATGCATATAAATTTCCTTTGGGCGGAACCGGAGCAGGCCCGTCGCCCTTCGCTTTTTCATATTGATCTAATGCCACCTGGTAGCGGAGCCGCACTTTCTTGCGGATCTTCCTGCTTCTTTTGCCGCGTCCCAGACAGTCCGGGCAAATGGTCCAGTAATCTCCTTTATTTGTCACCTTCTTAATGCTCATAATTTTACCAGTGTGTTGACTTTTATTTTCTTCATTGGTCTTCCGGCTGATATAAGCTGTGGTACACGCGAGGGAATTACACAAGTGGGCGTGACTTTTACCACAACTTCGCCCGATAATAAAACCTCGCCTTTTTGGTAGGTGTTGTTAGTGGCCGCCGTTCTCGTCCCACGCTTCATAAATTGTCTGTTTAAATAATTCATCAAGTCTTGCTGTGCCAGGTTGGTCGCTTTGTCCTAACGATTTAACATAGTCATTGTAAAACGCAATTTTTTGTTCAAGGAAGTCGTTAAGAATTTGAATTTTCGGTTCTTCATTTAGTTCCTCTCCTGCCATCTTTCTTGTCAGTAAGTTTTCAATTTCTGTTTTAACGTTCTGGTCTGTCACTTGGCTGACGAGAAGTTTGCTAAATTCCATTGGAACCATCGTGTTTGTATGCATAATCCAGTCGCAAGCAAGTATTGGTCGTAATACATAAAAGTATTTTTTAACTCTCACGTTATCTTTTTGCAAATATTCTCTGTAATTGCCTTCTGCCATATGCAAGTAATGATGAAGGCACGATTTAGGGTTGAAAAATTCTTTTGTCATGTCACGAAGTTTGTCTGCTGTAGAATACTGTTGTAAGTAAACAATTGGGCTTCTTAACCACTCTAACATTGGTGGATTAGATTTTCTAAAAAGTCTCAGTGCTTTTTTTAATTCCCAACCTGCAAGATCAATATCGTTGGGTAATATCTCTTCTTGATTATCTTTCTTGTCGTCAATTTTTAAATACCAGTCAAGTCTATGAATGTAAATATATCTAACGTCCCAATCGCTATCTGTCGAAGCAAAACCCCAGGCACGACTACCACTTTCAACAGCATACAAAATCTTGATGTCGAGTTCAATTTCAAGTCTTAGAAGTTCTTTCTTTATTTCGTCTGTCATTGTCTGATGTGTGTCGTCATACGGTTTCCACTAACAGTTTGCACCTACAAGAAGGGATTTCATTTAACCACTGATCCGCCAATTTATTGTAGGTGCTGTTATGCCCAGTGCTGTCCTCCAATAAAGAGATGTTTTCAGGAAGCAATTACACTTTTATTATCCATTGCCTTGTTTCCGGCTTCTTCTTGCAAACGCTTTCTTTTCTTCATAACAAATCTGCGCAGCAAATATCTTTCAATGGCAATGTTAATGGGTTGTAAACTGAAAATGACAATAACTTTTGCCAGTA